>JACCXN010000011.1 GCA_013696965.1 Bacteroidota bacterium
AGACAGATTTTTTTCAATGGAATCAAATTGTTTCTCCTGTTGCTTGCTTTGTCATAAATTTCATTAATCCGGGAATTCCAGATAGACTTTTCATTAATAATTTATTAAAATTTTTGTTTTCTATAAAAAGGAGGTTTTGTAAAAATATTCCCTTTCTGATCCTGTGTAACAGATATCGGGAGATGTGTTTTCTATTATTATTCAACAACATTTCCCTGGTTTTGTTCATGCAGAAAAATTCAAGCACTTCCTTGTGCAAATCTTTTGCAGAACGAAAAGCCAGGCTCATTCCATTGCCTGTTAAAGGAGGAATAAAACCAGCTGCATCACCAATCTGTAAATATTCTTTTTCAGTGGAATTGTTTATATCAAAATAAAGGTTCGCAGTTATTGTGTTTTTTGAAAATTGTTTGTATTCAAGGCGTTTCTTTAAGTATGGGTTTTTCATTAAAACAGCATGCTCATAAGCTATAATGTCTCCTTTAAAGGGTTTGATGTCAGAAGCTTTAGCAAGATAACACAGGCAATACTTGTTATCTTCTATTTTGGATATCCCACAATAACCGCCCCTGAAAGTGTGAATTTCAATGGTATCATCAACAGGCCCTTTATCTATGTGATATTTTACCCCTATATATTTTTCCTGCTGTATGTTCGGTATGTTATCCAATCCGGAAATTCTGCCATAGGCTCCCACTACAAGCTTTGCCTTTTCCTTTTTTTGCAGGTGTGTGGCCACTAAATACTCATCTTCCTGGTAAGCTATTTCTGTAACTTTGTGCCCTGTTAATAGCTTCACACCGTTTTCAACAGCAATTTCTGCCAGTAAATTATCCAGCTTATACCGGCTGAGGCCAAATCCCCCTTTATCTAATTTGCAAGTAGCTTTTGAACCATTATGTGAGGTTAACACAAAATTGTTTATCCGTGGTAAATCCATAGTTTCTAAGGGCACCCCCAGTTGCAAAAGGAAATCGAAGGATTCCATACTGATATATTCGCCACAAACTTTGTGTTTAGGATATTGACCTTTTTCTATCACCAGTACGGACAAACCACTTTTGGCAGACAAAATAGCAAAAGATAATCCCGCCACTCCTCCTCCGGTTATAATGATGTCCCATATTTTGTTGTTACTCATTGTTCCTGATGCTTATTAAATACCGGAATGCCCACTTCCATTCCAGTGAATAGTTCTTTATACCTGCATTTTTAAGTAAGGCTTCTAATTCATTTCGTTTGAATCCTCTTAACACAGACAAAGGCGCATCATTTTTGGTAAACCTTGATTTAGAAAATAATTGGGTTGGGATTTTGATGCCGTAATAAGCTATTGGCGAACGGACCAAATCATTGATTACTCCACCGATAGTGGCGTTTGATTTAATATCTGCGAAAAATCCTGTAATTTCATGATCTGTTAAATGATGGCAAAAAAGACTGGCAATGATTAAATCTGGCTTATTTCCTGCGGAAAACCAGTCACGGTAATCACAGGTTTCAAAGTTTACTTTTTCGCACAACCCGGGATGCGTTTTTTTAGCATATTCAGCAGCTTCAGGGAGCAAATCCACTCCCGTTAAACGAATAGGAAAAGGCAATTTTTCTGCGTGGTCCAAAAGGTATTGAAGCATATCACCGGCACCAAAACCAATATCCACAATATGGACTTCCCTTGTTTCATTAGCCAGCATCTTCTTAATTGCAGAGAACACCAGGGAAGGCCCGCCTGTGAGTTTGTTGATCAATTCGAGTTCTTTTAAATTGATGAATAAATCTTCTTTGAGCTCATTGGGTAAATCCATCAACTCGGATTCACCGGAGCGCCTGTTAAATCTATTCCCCATTTTAATTCCTTGTTATTTTAAACAACCCACTTTCAACGGTAAGTCCCGGCCCAAAGGCTGCTGAATACAGCCATTCTCCCTGTTTGACTGAATCTGGTTTTTCGAGAAACTTTTGTAAAACAAATAGTATTGTAGCCGAAGACATGTTGCCATAGTTTTGTAATATTTCATAGCTTTCAGCAAGTTTGTCCCGCGGCAAAATCAAAGCACGTTCAAAAGCTTTTAAAATGTTTTTACCTCCCGGATGAATGGCATAGTAAGCAATGTCCTCCTTCAATAATCCGTTTCGGGATATAAAATCATTAAATGCTTTGGCAATATGATTTTCTATATGTCCCGGAACATCTCGGCTAAGTATCATTTCAAAACCATTGTTACCTATATTCCATCCCATATCATTTTTCCCTTCCGGTATAAGTAAGGAATCGAATGAATAGCAGGATAAATAACTTTCCGCAACAGGTGCATCATTCCTTACTATACAAGCTGCCGCTCCGTCAGAAAATAAATAAGTGGACAGAATATTGTCTTCGGATATGTCTTTTCTGAAATGTAGTGAACACAGCTCCACGCACACAAGAAGTACTTTAGCGGATGGTTCCGATTTACAAATCAAATCTGCTAAACGTAAGCCGTGAAACGCGGCATAACAACCCATAAAATTGACGGTAAATCTTTTTACATTGTAATTCAATTCCAGTTTTTCCAGCAACAATGTTTCCAGGCCCGGAGCTGAAAACCCCGTGCAACTTACCGTAATGATATGAGTAATATCCTGCTTTTGCAGGCCTGCTTTCGATATAGCCTCTTCTGAAACAGCGAAACCCAGTCGCGCAGATTCTTTCTCATAAATCCTCATTCTCTCTGCTGTTCCCGGCTGCATATTTTCAGGCTTATACAACGCAGGGCTTTTACAGCCGGGTTGAAAATCCGGTATAACCGAATTTTTTACGCGGATTGAATCATCTTTTAGAAGAGCTTTATATTTTCTTATTACCATTTTGTCCTCGTATATTGAATCCAGGTAATCTTTCATTTGAAAATGATTCACAGGGAATTCACCACATAAAGCAGATATGGCTGTGATATTACTCATGGCAGTAAAAAGGATTTAAAAATGAGAAGAAGAAAAAAGACATTCACTGCAAAGGCTCCTGTTTTGTTCATGCCCATGGTATGCTCATAATCGGCATACTTTTCATTTGAAAAAGTTTTATTCATCCATCTTGTGAAATAGACAACAACCGGAAATAATAAAAGAATAAACAAGATGGTATTAGCAATGCTGCCCTGAAATAAAAACAGTTGCAGGCTCATCAGAACACCCAAAAGCGCGAATAATATTGCCGAAAAAACAAAAGTACCCTTGATGCCAAGCAATAAACTCAGGGTTTTTACCCCATCTTTTTTATCTTGCCTGTGCTGGTATATCTGTGTTAAAGGGTAGCCTGCGCCAATTAATAAAAAACTTATCAGCAGGCTCATTATATATCCCTGTTTCCATACTAATTCGTTATTAACAGACAAAAAAACAATCATATAAATCACCGGCCCCTGGAACACGGCAACAGTTAAAAAACCAATGACCGGGTGTTTTTTCAGGCGGATACCGCGGTAACTGTAAGCTCTTGAGGCAAGAATATAGAATAAAACAAGGGTAGCAATAACTGTATTCAAAAAAAAGTAAGTGATAACCAGAGCCAAAACATCCACAAAAAATGAAACCCAAAACATAATCCCGGGTACTTCGGGTGGCACTTTGAGGCCTCCTATGCTGGCTTTGTCATTATCCATATAGCTGTTGTAACCATTACTGGAAGGGTAAACGAGAAAGTGTAAAACAAGGAAGATTATAAGGCCATTCACAACATTTATGCTTTCCGCCTGGCTTAACGCAAAAAGAAAAACCGGAAGCAGGAAGATGCTGAACGGAAACCGCAGGTGGCTAATAATGTTTTTTAAGTCCTTGCTCATGGTATAAATGAAAAAAGCAAACCCGGCATCAATTGTTTTCGCCAACACCGGGTCATTTAAATCAAAACAAATTTAAGCTTATTTTATAATTTTCAAATCAATATCTACTTCATCTGCCAGCATCCAGCTTTTGCCACCTACGCCATAATCTCTCCTGTTCAGCTTCAGGCTGGACGAATAAATTGTTTTACCGCCTGATTCTGCTATGACTACTTCCAAAACTATTTTTTTGGTGGTGTTTTTGATTGTCAGGTTCCCGCTTACACGAAGTTTGCTAGAACTAACGCCTTCAACGTCAGTAGAAATAAATTTAATAACCGGATATTTCACTGCATCAAAATATTCCTCTTTTTGCAGATCATTATCTCTCATTTTGATACCGGTATTGATGGATGATACTTTTATAATTCCGTTGAATTTACTTTTTCCGGGGTTATTTTTATCATAATGGATATCCGCTACAAAAGATTCAAAAAGCCCTTCAACTGTAATTCCGGCATTTTTTATTTTGAATTTTATATAAGAACTATCATCCTCCTGATTGGATAATGTAAAGCCAAGCAGGGCAGGGATCAGCAAAATGACAACAAGCAGCCCAATTGCGTTTAATTTATTATTCATTCCCGGTAAAAGGATTAAATGAAATGCCTAGGAAAAACATTATAGCCTTATACCTGAACCTGTCGTTGTTATTGGTAAGCTTTACACTGGTTGTGTATTCTGAGAAAGTCATATCCATTCCGCCTCTTAACCATAGCTTTTCTGATATTGCATAAGCAATAAAAAACTCTGATTTAAGGTATCCAATGTCATTATCACCAACAAGCAATAAATTGAATGGTGTTGGCCTTGCAGATGGGTTAACAGGAAAATTTCCAGTATTTTCAGAAGAAATGAATGTGGTGGAGCTTTCCGAACCAAAACCAAGACCTATTGCGTCAATATTAAACCCGGCTTTTAATTTGGGTGTAAACAGGTATTCGATATGTATGGAAGCACTCAATCCCATTGCAAGCGGGGAATTTACAATAAGCGTATCAATGGTTGATTCATCGGATGCAAGTTTGGCAGGGGCTGTAGTATAGGTTAAATTGGAGCCACTAAATCCGGAAAATCGCAGGCCATAACCCAATCGTATTTTTTTTCCATT
This sequence comes from Bacteroidota bacterium, assembly GCA_013696965.1. NCBI lineage: Bacteria > Pseudomonadati > Bacteroidota > Bacteroidota bacterium. The sequence continues at coordinate 4,972 of JACCXN010000011.1, forward strand.
GAATAGTCCATGAGTTCTATTCCAGGAAAGCGCGCCAGAATAAATTCCATCGCCTGCGCCAATGGCCAGGCCAAAAGCCTGTGTGGTTTTTGGAATCTCGTTTTCCTGAGCTTTTAACGAAATTGCACCAATGCAAAGGAGAGTGATTAATGTGTATTTTATTTTTTTCATACAGGTTTAATTTAAATAAGTTAAACTGATTAGACGAAGTCAGGAATGATTCCTGACAAAAAAGAATTATTAAAGTTTTATTTTTTAATTTGAACATCTTTCCATTCCACTAAAATTAACCATAAATCAAATTGAAAAATGTCATAAATATGACAGAAATTAGCTGCCAGAAACACCATCTGTGAAAATTTGTGCCAGCTCTCTGGTAAAATAAACAATGTATAAGACAGGGATGATTAATTTATACAATTTCAAATATAGATAATGTTTTTACTCCTTTTCAAAACATGAAAGCAAAGCTGTCGGGGAATCAAGCTATTTTTCATTGGCTTTAATTGGATCAGTCAAATAATCTCTTACCCCCTCACTTTCACTTATAGTAATTGGTCTGATATATGTTTTAATCCTGATAAATACCTACTAAAAACCTATTTTTTCCATATCGTCAAATTATGGAAAATTTGCATAATCAGATTTGAAACTTGTCAGGTATTTGGTTTTTTGCCGACTTAGTTAATATAAGTTGTATTTTTGAGTAATTAACAGTTAAACCATTTTGTTATGAAATAGCCATAAGCAGAAATCGGAGCTTACCAACCGAAAATGAATATGGCGTATTCCATCAGACCTTTAAAATTATATACTGATGAAAAATTTAAAAACCCTGCTGCATTCAGTTTTTCTTATTTTCTTTCTGGTTCCAGGTTTTGCAAATGCACAAAACAGTGAAGCCCTTGCAAGATTCATTGTTTCAGAAAGTGAAAATTCATTCCTTATTTCCTGGACTATAAAAGCAGGGTTTAGTTGCTCGGATGTGGTGGTGGAACATTCTTCGGATGGCATAAACTATAATCCTGTTTACAGGTATCCGGGGATTTGTGGAGTTATTGGAAGTGACGAAACTTACAGCTTTATTCATAAAGTTCCGAAGAACGGAGCTAATTATTATAAAATGGACCTGGGATATTCAGGAAATTCTGAACCCTTGTCTGTCAATTTTGTGGATACAAGAAAAGATGGTTTTGTAATTTATCCAATGCCAATCCAGGACCATTCAACAATTGCCTTCACTTCCGGATCCTATGCTTTTTCTCTGATGATAATCAACCATTCGGGGAAAGTTGTTTATAGGGAAGATAATATCAGGGGCTCAGAATTTCCTTTAGGTAAACTTGGCCTGGAAAAGGGGATTTATCACTTTACCCTTGCAAACGGCAATGTTTCCTATTCAGGCACTTTTATTAGGTAATAAATTACAATAAAAATTAAGGAAAATTTCGAACCAAAATTTCTTTAACTATTACAATTACCTTATTGAGTCCTGAACTTTTGCGCTTTCCTCTTTAGTCGGCAAAACTACTCCTATTCCATAAAATTGTAATTGAATTAGGCATTTAACAAATAATTAATTTGTAAGGAGCCGGTGGGCTGGCAATCATCCTTTCCATTAAATTGTCAAAAACACCTGCTTTCATATTATTCCTATTGAATCTGTATGTATACTCATCGATATATGCTTGTAAATGATTGGCATGATGATGCATTCCTCTGAGCC
>JACCXN010000012.1 GCA_013696965.1 Bacteroidota bacterium
ACACTGCATATTCGCCAGTGGCGGTCTAGGTGCTCTATTGCAAAGCCTTTAATTTCTATTAACTTTGCTGCTCACGGTTTTTGGTTCGGTGCAATAATCGCCACCAGCGTATATGCAGGAAACGTTATAGCCAATGTTATGACGAATCCTATGGAAAATCTACTAACGAAAAGACTTTTAGCAACCTAACCGAGAAAAATATTTATAAATTTTTTGGGTTTTTAAGCGGTTGACTCTTCCGCAGTTCCTTGACAAAATCGGAATTTAACAAACTGACGGAATTTTAAGCAGCTAACGGTAAAGCCAAAGAATAGGAATCACAATTAACATTACCGTAAAAATACCGACAAAAAAATTTCTGATTCTTTTGCTATCAGAAAATTCTTCTTTTAGTTTACCTTTAAAGCCTTTTATCATCCAACAAATAAATCCACCTATAGACCCAAAAATTAACCTTGACACAAAAGGACTTGTTGCCATTTATATATTTTAAACTCCAAATATAATAAACAAGAAAAGAAATTAAGCTTGACGAATAATAAATATTTTTTCTCTTACTACTCCAAGACACGAACGCTGCGAAATAACAGAATAGAATTTTTGAAAATAGAATTTAAGGTGTTGTTGACTTTGACTGAAAAGCCTAAAAAATGGACGACTTTGACGATTTGAATAAATAAAACACTGGCTATAACAGCGGTTTACCGCAAGTGGGGGTGCAGTGGTTTGCATAGGTCATTGCTTTCTATTATCTTTCGTGCTCGGTGGACAGGAACGGTGCTATAAGCCCCACCTACGGTAAGCCGCGAAACGTTATCGCCCAGCATTGGGCAGCGGTGGGACAGACGTGACAGTCAGCCTTTTTCATTGAGCAACTTTTCTGCAATTCTCAACACCTGAAGCAGGCCATCGCTTCGTGCTTCACTTTTTTATCCCCGCACAAAAAAAACAAACTTGCCAACCCAGGAAATGGCACATTTACTTTTACCCCCTCTCTCAAAAACCTCACGCACCTTGGCAAAATTAAAAGAGCCATTTCGCCTACACACGCGTTCCTGCTTTATATTACAACATTTATGATTAAATTCAATCCGAAATTTATTGCTATTCTATTCTATAAATTAAAATAAACATTATGTTTGTTAATATAAAAAACACTAAATTTATTCAAACATTACAGGTTATAAGCAATTTTATTAAATAGACAATGCAATTATGGATTTCATAACAATTGATTTTGAAACAGCAACGGCAGACAGAGACAGCCCCTGCGAAATAGGTTTAACTTTTGTGAAAAATAGACAAATAGTTGAAACAAAATCTTGGTTAATTAAACCTATGTATTCCGACTTTGACGAATTTAATATTTCAATCCACGGAATAACTCCAGAAGACGTTGCAGACAAACCTGAATTTGATGAACTTTGGTCTGAAATTAGACCTTTAATTGAAGGTCAATTTCTAATTGCTCATAATGCAGGTTTTGATTTTAGTGTATTAAGACGCACTATGCAGGAATATCAAATTCCTTTTCCAACGCTAACATATGCCTGTAGTTATATATTTTCTAAAAAAGTATGGCAAGGACTTCCTGCATATGACTTAAAAACACTTTGTAAAATAAACAAAATTGAACTTCAACATCACCGTGCAGCTTCAGACAGCAGAGCAACTGCGGAGTTAGCATTGAAGGCTTTTGATACAGTAGGGTTAAATTCAATCGAAGAATTCACAGAAAAACTCGGTGCAACTGTTGGACAATTATATGACGGAGGATATAAACCTTCAGAAACAAAAAGAAATTACAAATTAAAATCTGTTGTAAATATTGTTGGCGACTCTTCCAAGATAAATCCTGAAAGTGTTTTTTATGAGCGTAAAGTTGTTTTTACAGGTTCATTATCTTCTATGATAAGGGCTGAAGCTCAAAAATTAATTGCCGATATTGGTGGTGTTTTAGGGAATGGCGTAACAAAAGATACAGATTTTTTAATTGTTGGCCAACAAGACTATAGAGTAGTTGGAGATGAAGGAATGAGTAATAAACAAGAAAAAGCTATTAAACTTATTCAAAAAGGCGCACCTTTAGAAATTTTATCGGAAAACGACTTTTTAAAACATATTTAAATGAAAAATAATTTAGTTATAACTGCTAATCAATTAGCTCTGAAATTCTCTGATGAATTAGAAATCCCTTCACGTTTAAAAAAGAAAGAAAATGAAAAAAAAGAAAGGCAAAAGAGTAATTTAAATTCATTAACTGAACAACGTTTTCAAAAAAATGTAACTTCTTGGCTTAAAGTAATTGAAACACTTCTTTCTAAAGTTGAATCAAAGAATGCGTGGCGGTATATTACAATAACTCCTGAAATTGAATCAAATATTAAAAGTGCTGCTTATTGTAAAGATTTTATAGAATTTACAGACTACTTTGTCCTACGCAGAGACATTGAAAATTGTGACGATGAAGAAGTAGGTCTTATCTCTATGCTTCATTCTGAATTTCAGAAAGAAATAGAAAAGAAAATAGAAAAGGCAGCCCAAAATAATACAGTAAAAAGTGACGAGCTTGATGCAATTTGAAAAGTCAGCAATTCTTGCCTTTCCCACAGCCATAAGCACATTTACAATTCCCGCCAGCCATCTCACAATCCAAAAATTGTAAATAAGCTTCTGTCTTTCCCACAAAAGTAGAAGAAGTTTGTTTTTTTTCTCCCCCCTTTTTAAAAAAGTGAAACACCCAACCGCACGCTGCAATTGTCATCATTCATTGACGTTATGCTGTTTGCAAATAATCGTGACTTTCTATGAAGTGAGAAATGCCAAGCGATAACATTGCATACCCACAAGTGGCGGTCTAGGTACTCTATTGCAAAGCCTTTAATTTCTATTAACTTTGCTGCTCGCGGTTATTGGTTCGGTGCTGTAATCGCCACCTGCATATATGCAAATAACGTTGGGCGTAATGCGTGCATTCAAAAAATTCGGATTTGAAACCGTAATTACTTTCGAAAAATTTTAAGATTTTAGTTGATATTTCTAATATTCATTTCCTGTTGATTAAGTCAAATCCTTGAATGTTTTGAATGACCAGACGGATTTTGGTTTTTGTTATGTTCTTCTTAATGCTTTCGGAATAATTCTATGTTTATCACAATCTAATTTCTTATGTTTAAAAACCAAAATCCTTGGAATCTTGTGGACGGTAATTCAGGATAGGA
>JACCXN010000013.1 GCA_013696965.1 Bacteroidota bacterium
ATCTTCGCTTGACTGACAGTTTGAATTTAATTGAAATAAAAAGACTGTTTGAAGAGTATGGCTTTTTAGGATATGACAAAGTTGGCAAAAGTAGCTCTAAGAACTTTTGGCTTCTTGTTCAGCACGCTGACAAAAATCCTGAATTTCAATTAGAAGTATTAAAATCAATGAAACTTGCCGCTGACAGCGCAAACGCTTCTTTGATTGACTTTGCATATTTAATTGACAGAGTAAAAGTTAATACGGGACAACTGCAAATTTTTGGAACACAAATGCAATTAAATGACAATAAAACTTCTTATGAACCAAAACCACTTCTCGACACAGAAAATGTTAACTTGAAAAGGAAGGAAGTTGGATTAAATACAATAGAAGAATATATTAAAATAATGAATGACCGCTATTATGGAACAATTACAAAATAAATTTTTTTTTCCCCAGCACTGGTTATTATCTGTAATTCATGTTCAATGAAATTAAAACTTATTTGAAAATGTTTATCCATGTAAGGTATATCTCCTGTTGTGAGACCAAAAGGATTTACGAATAAGGCAACGTGCCAGGAATGGTTTATCCATGGGAGCTGAGTTAATTTTATTTTACCTGCAATTTACGACCAAAGATGAATAGTCTTATAGGTTTCATTTCCTGTTTCAAAGGATAATTCCGGCCATATTTCCATTTTATTCTTTTTAAAAAAAATTATTTTTCCTTCCTTATCTAAGTTAACTAAACCCTCAGACTTTTTATATGTATATAATTTGATTTTTAAAGGTCATCCCGATTTATCGGGATAACCATGTTATATTCATTAGTGTTTGCGCACGTTTGGTGCATGGCTATTTCATATGTATATAATTTGTTTTTTAATAGTCATATGGTATAGCCATGATATATTCATTAGTGTTTGCGCACGTTTGGTGCATGGCTATTTCATATGTATATAATTTGTTTTTTAATAGTCATCCCGATTTATCGGGATAGCCATGATATATTCATTAGTGTTTGCGCACGTTTGGTGCATGGCTATTTCATACTATTAAATTTACAATTATTGTTTGTGCAAACTTCTTACACTTTTAATCTTTGATGGATTTTAGAACAATATTACATTGTTTTCATTTCCTCATTTATTCCAGGCAATGTTTTAACAAATTGCTTCCAACCAAAGTGTGCAATCTCTGGAACTTTTTTTAGCTTTACAGCTTAAATAACGGAAATCCTTTACTCATCGATAATGCTATCAAGAATTTTTTTGGTTCTGTTTTTAGCTTTAAATGCTTGTTTTTGTTTTGGACAAACATCTGTTTCCGGGATAGTGAGAGATAGCCTTACTAAAAAGCCTTTGATAAATGCCCATGTAATAATTGAGGGCACAGACACTGGAGTTTCTACAGATAATGAAGGAAAATTTGATTTGATCCTGACTCCATCCTTAAGCAAAATTACAGTCTCATACCTTGGTTATAAAACAGCTTCGAAAACAATAATTCAAAACAAAAAACAAGAAGTGAATTTTCATTTGGCTCCCTTAACTGAAAACCTCAAGGAAGTAAGCATAAGTGATAGACCGGGAGAAAAATACAGGAACAAGGGCAATCCTGCAGTGGATTTAATAAGAAAGGTAATTGACAGGAAAGAGCAAAACAATTACGCTAATTATGAATATTATCAAACCAACAAATACACCAAAACCTACCTTGCCTTTAGTGAGGTTACAGAAAAGTTCATAAATAAAAAGGAGTTTAAGCACTTTAAATTTATTTTCAATAATGTGGATACGGTTTATTTTAACAATACCCCCGTTGTTCCTTTTTTTATCAAAGAACATGCAAGCAATATAAAAAGCAGACTTTCGCCCAGATTTACAAAAGAAGTTATTCAAGGTGAAAAAACTGTAGATTTTGGCAATTTCATGGATAAGGCTGGAATGGACAAATATTTCTTGTTTTTATATTCAGAAGTTAATATTTATGAGGACAATATATTTTTGCTCTCGAATACCTTTATTAGCCCGGTTTCCAATCTGGGCCCTACTTTTTATAAATATTACATCATTGATACAATTTCTGAAAACGGATCCTCATGGGTAAAAATGTCTTTTGAACCACGCAATAAAACAGATCAACTGTTTTTAGGCGAATTCAATATTGCACTCGATAGCAGCTATGCTATTACCAAAATAGAAATGACTGTGAGCCGCGATATTAATTTAGGATGGGTAAAGAGCTTGTATATTAATAAGGAATATGCCAAGGATAAAGATGGCATATATTTTCCTTCAAGGGATGAATTTATTGCTGATTTTGCATATAAAAAAGGATTTGTAGGATTGTTGGGCCATAAGACTTCGCTTTATTCAAATATTGAAATAAATAAACCCATTGATGATGAAATTTTTAAAGGAGAAAAGATTGAATTATTAGAAAATGCCGGCAAGCAGGATGGAGATTTCTGGAATGAAAACAGGGCTGAAGAATTAAGTGGAGCCGAACAAACTATTTATACAAATGTGGATAGCCTTAAAAACAGCAAGGAATTCCAAAGAATGATGAAACTTTTGGCCATGTCCATCAATATACATTATACTGTTGGTGCTATTGAGATAGGCCCTTTTAATTCACTTTTCAGCCACCACCCCATAGAGGGTTACAGATTGCGGATTGGGGGAAGAACAACTCCTGAATTCAACAATAAAATCAATTTACAGGGATACCTGGCCTATGGTTTTTTTGATGAACGGTTCAAATACAGCATTAGTTCCAAAATATCGCTCGGGAACAATGGTTTTAACCAATTTCCAATTAAAGCACTCCGAATAAATTACCGGAGCGATATATTAATCCCCGGGCAAGAGTTACAGTTAGTTGACCATGACAATATTTTTTTTTCCGTAAAGAGGGGCCCAATGGACAAGTGGCTGTTCAGTAAAAATTTCAACGCTGAATATTTAAGTGAATATCACAGTAATTTTTCCTTTGCTATTGGCATAAGAAACTGGCAACAAAGTCCCCTTGGAACGCTTGCATTTTTCTCTAATGTAGAGGATGATTTTTTAGAACAACCTAGTATTACAACCTCTGAAGTTAGTTTGAAATTCCGCTGGGCTCCGGGAGAAACCTTTTATGAGAGCAGATTCAATAGAATTAGACTGCCCAATAAAGCCCCTGCATTTACTTTTAAAATTACCAGGGGCATACAAGGATTAGCTGGGAGTGGTTACAATTACACCAATCTGAACCTGAATATTATCAAAAGAGTATTTGTATCACAATTTGGTTATTCTGATTTAAGTGTTGAAGCAGGGAAAATATACGGTCAGGTTCCATTTCCTTTATTGTTTGTTCATTCCTCCAGTCAAACTTATATTTTTGCTGAAAAGTCATACAACATGCTTGATTTCTTTGAATTCACAAGCGATCAGTACATACAATTTTTTGGCAATCACACCTTCAATGGCTTTTTTTTAAATAAAATACCTCTGTTCAAAAAGTTGCATTGGAGAGAAAATTTTGGCTTCAGGGGATTATATGCTTCCATGACTGACCAAAATAACCCTGACATTACTCCAGGCCTGTTAAAACTGCCTACTGATTCCCATGGAAACAGCAGTACATTTTCTTTAAAAAATGGTATTCCTTATATGGAGGCTTCAATTGGCATTTCCAATATTTTCCGTGTATTAAGGGTGGATTTAGTAAAGCGTTTATCCTATAACTACAATCCGGAGGCCTCTGTGTATGGAATTAGGGCTGGATTTAAAGTTGTTTTTTAAATTTATGCTGCAGGAATTTCTTATTTTGTCTTTTACAAATGGAAACATAACAGGTTTTCAAACTATAAAATTCAGTCGCGATTTCCAGGCAGTAAAATGATTTCCAAAGAAATAAAGTATTCCATATATACAGTGCAACAAGTTGGCTTGTTTTTAAATTTCATGAAATAGGCCTTACAAAATTTATTTTGACATAAATGCAATTGGTTACCCCTACTTCTTTTTAAGCATACTTGGTTTGGTTATAATTAACGATACTTATTTTTATTGGACGCACCGCTTTATGCAATTAAATAAAAAAAACTGTGTGCTTTTCATAAAAAAAATCCAAATTACCGAGCCACTGTGAGGAAAAAACCTATTCCTTAAGTTTGTTTTGTTCTAATCAAACTTTTTTAAATATTTAATCATTTTGCTGTAAAGCAATCCTTCGTCAATTGGCTTTGAAATGTAATCATTCATCCCAATGCTTTTGCAATTCTCCACATCAATTATTTAATAAAAACTTTCCAACTACTATTTTGATTGAAAATTTGCTGTTTATATTTTATTTCGTTTACTTTGTAATTCAAAGTACTTTTAAACAATAAAAATTAAAGAATAACAAAATCACACCAATTATGAAAAACAAAAGACTATTCATTATTTTAACAACAGTAGCAATTTTATTGCTTATTCCGTTCATAGCAATGCGGTTCACAGCTGAAGTGAACTGGACTCTATCCGATTGTGTTGTAATGGGCGCCCTACTACTAGGAACCAGTCTCTTATGTGAGCTTGTACTAAGGAAGGTGGAAAGAATTAAACACCGAATTGCAATCTGTGGTGTTATTCTGGTGGTGTTCTTCCTTATTTGGGCAGAGCTTGCAGTGGGTCTTTTCGGGACACCTTTTGCCGGATCTTAGCAAGTGAAAGACATAAATTCACAATGAACTGCTATATTTGAATTTATTAGTCATCCTTTATTTTATGCGTTCAACATACTCGCTGGTATCTATGTTGATTTTTAACTTATCCCCAATGTTAATAAATATAGGAACCTGTATTTGTATACCACCTTCTACTTCGGCCATCTTTAACAATTTACCTCTTGAATCCTCGGTATAAATAACCTCTAATTCGGTATACTTTGGTAAGCTGCCCTGTACGGGTTTATCATTTTCATCAAAACGGATAATAAGAATCATTCCTTCCTGTAAAAAAGCTATTGCATCGCCAAATAATATTTTAGGTATGCTTAATTGCTCGAAGTTTTCCTGGTTCATACAAACCAAACTATCGCCTTCCTGATATAGGTATTGCATTTCAATAGCTTCAACTCTAATAAAATCTACTTTTTCACCTGAACGAAATCTCAATTCACTTTGCTTTCCTGTTTCAACATTGCGGCATTTAACCGAGTATATCGCATTTCCTTTCCCTGGTGTGATGTGATCATAATCAAGCACAATTAACAATTCGTTGTTGTATCTTAAAAAAGAACCTTTTGAAATATCTGATGTAGTAGCCATAATATAATTTAATTGCCTCCGAATATACTACCAACAAATGACATCACAAAATTAAGCATGAAATATTTTGTGGTAGAGAAAGCTTCTTATAGGGCAAAATGGAACATTGGCGGAAAGTTCCATTTTTAGTAGCCCGGGAATTTTGTGTAACAGTATCATATGCCTGCAACAGTTATGTGGATACTGCTCAATTAATTCTCTCATTAAAACAAATCGTATTTTCAATTGTGTTGGCTTAGCAAATGAACAAAACAATATACTAATAAGTGATTTTGGTACATGCTTTTGATAAGTGTTTGATTTTAGATTTCATTAAAGAAATTAGGCAGTACAACAATTAGAGTAATCAGGATAAAACAAAAAGTGTAAATTTGAGGCAGGATTAAATACAAAGTGTAAACTAATTTCAGGACAAAACAAAACGTTCTCCCCGCCTTATAAGGCACAAATTAATTGCAAGACAGCGTAAGCAAATCGAATTAACACATTATCACAATGGGGAAAAAAAAGGAGTTATCAGAAGAACAAGGTGAAGCACTACTAAGTGCGTTAAAAAAACGTTTTGAAAAAAACATGAGCCGCCATAAAGGTTATGAATGGGCTAAAATACAAGCAAAGCTAAAAGCTAATCCTGATAAACTATGGTCGCTCAATGAAATGGAAAGAACTGGCGGTGAACCGGATGTTGTAGATAACGATAAAAAGACGGGGGAATACATTTTTTATGATTGTTCAGAAGAAAGTCCCAAAGGCCGCAGAAGTGTTTGTTACGACCAGGAAGCCCTGAATTCAAGAAAAGAACATAAACCAGAAAACAGTGCGGTTGGTATGGCAGAGGAAATGGGCATTGAACTATTAACGGAAGAACAATATAGAGCTTTGCAGAAATTTGGAAATTTCGATACCAAAACATCCACTTGGGTGAAAACACCTTCTGAGATTAGAAAGCTCGGTGGCGCCCTTTTTGCTGATTTCCGATATGACAATGTATTCGTGTATCACAACGGTGCCTCCTCTTACTATGCTGTTAGGGGGTTTCGTGGCTTGCTAAGGGTTTAAGTAGTGTTTTTAAATTTGCATAAAATAAGGTATGAATAGAATTATTATTATCCTCCCCGACTGATTATTTTCTCCTTTAAATAGTATATTTTGATATCTTTACTCCTATTAATTTAAACAAAACAAATATGAAAAAACACCTTTTACTGGTTATGGTTGCTTTTGCCATGATGGCTTGCAATGAACAAAAAGTTGAAATTACACAAGAAGCTCCTGTTTACGATTGGGAAGATAAATCCGTATTTGCTTCTTCAGATTTAATTGATCATTATGATAAAGAAACAGATGAAAGCAGACATGTTAATCCACAACTTGCAGAATGGCTTTTAACGGATGCCGTTACAAATGAAAATGCAGAATTTTTTGACGCAGGTAGTTTTGATTCAGATAATATTAATAATAAGGATAATAAACCCTTAACAAAAGAAGAGTTATCTGAAATACTTAATAGAGTAAGAACAGTTCAGGTTGAGAATCCTAAAAAGCCAGGCACGTACTTTCAAGTTACAGATACAATGACAGTTGAGCCGCGAGATATTATTCAGATTTTAACAAAGGAAGAATGGAGCATGAATAAAAGCACAATGAGTTTAAATAAAAAAGTAACACTGATGGCTCCTATTATAGCTACTTATGATGAAGAAGGCGCGGAAAGAGGAAAAAGGATTTTGTTTTGGATAAAGATGAAATAAAATATAAAAACAAAACAGAAAAGCCTGGAAGTAATTCCGGGCTTTTCTGTTTTAATAAAGTGGAAATTGTTTTTAGCAATATTAGATAGGGTTAATAACCTGACTTAGGAATAAAGAATAATAAAATTGAATAAATATGAATTCCATTTGAATTATATATTTCAGCATCAAACTCTTAATTATGGATTAATAAGAAAATTGCTACCCCGAAAAAAAAATTATATTAAATCTCAACTTTAGTCCATAGAAATTATCAAACTTACAATCTGCTTAAATGTGGAAATATTTTCCTAACGTGTGGAATTAATGGCAAGTGCAATGTTAACTTAACGTTAAGAAGTCAATTTGGTTCCTACCCTATTTACCCTGCCATTTTTTTTCAATTCCCCGTATTTTAGCTAAAATTGGGTTAAAAGGGCCATGTTCCTTTATGTTATGATATTGTTAACATTGTTAAATCGATGTTTTTACTGCGTTTTATTCTCAATTTTTGCAAAACAATTAGAAAAAAACAAATAATAACGAATACACGATTTAACATGAAAAAAAATAATTTAAATAGAAAAAGACTCCATCATTTCAGGATAAAATTTATTGTCCTATTAACAGTATTGCTGATCTCAATTGGAGGAGTTACCGGTCAGGAAAAAGGGGATAAAATACCGGATCCTAGTGTTTCATCTAATCCTTTAGATACTTCTACTGTAAAAACTGAAAAAAAGAAGGAATGGTTTGAAAAAATATCTATCCGGGGCTATGCGCAGGTCAGGTATAACAGGCTTCTGGAAACCAACCCTTTATTAAGCTGTGACCAATGCGACAAATCCTGGGGTGAGAACGGAGGTTTCTTTATAAGACGAACCCGGATCATCTTTTATGGGAATGTACACGATAGGGTTTACATTTATATTCAACCCGATTTTGCTTCAGCAATAAGTTCCACTGGCCTACACTACGTTCAATTAAGAGATGCTTATTTTGACCTGTTTTTGGACAATAATAAAGAATTCAGGTTTAGGGTAGGCCAGAGTAAAGTGCCATACGGTTTTGAAAACCTTCAATCCAGCCAAAACAGGATCCCATTAGATCGTCATGATGCTTTAAACAGTGCTGTTGCTAATGAACGTGACCTTGGAGTATATTTTTATTATACACCAAAAAAAATTCGTGAAAGATTCAAGGATTTAGTTAGTTCAGGATTAAAAGGATCTGGAGATTATGGGGTGCTTGGATTGGGTATTTACAATGGACAAACCGCCAATAAGCCTGAAGCGAATAATTCAGCACACTATGTTTACAGGTTAACCTATCCTTTTATGCTTAACAATGGACAATTTATTGAGGCAAGTGTTCAGGGATATCATGGTAATGTGGTTATTAATCGCACACAAACAAATGGTGTATCCAATGAGTTTTTTGAAAGAAGAGTAGCGGGCACCTTGGTTTATTATCCTCAGCCTTTGGGATTTCAAGCTGAATTTACAATGGGCAACGGCCCCGAATTTAATTCAGCAACTAAGAATGTTGAGAACCAGGACTTATATGGAGGTTACGCTCAAACCATGTACATGCTAAAAGCAGGTAAACAGCTAATTATACCCTTTGCAAGATGGCACTATTATAAAGGGGGTAAAAAACA
>JACCXN010000014.1 GCA_013696965.1 Bacteroidota bacterium
CCTTATGATACATTTAATGCACGGAAGTTCGATACATTTCAATTTTTATCCTATCCTGAATAACCGTCCGAAAGATTCCAAGGATTTTGGTTTTTAAACATAAGAAATTAGATTGTGATAAACATAGAATTATTCCGAAAGCATTAAGAAGAAATTAACAAAAACCAAAATCCGTCTGGTCATTCAAAACATTCAAGGATTTGACTTAATCAACAGGGTTTGAATATTAGAAATATCAACTAAAATCTTAAAATTTTTCGAAAGTAATTACGGTTTCAAATCCGAATTTTTTGAATGGACGCATTATGCTCAACGTTTTGCAGCTACCCGAAGGGCGGGACTTTTACCACAAAACTTGATTTGAAAAACTAAACTTTCATTAACCACAAAACTGTCTTTGGAACACGAAACCCCGCCTTTTGGGTAGGTGCTGTTATGCGGTCGGCTTTCTTGTCCTTCGGTCATTTTTATTGTCAGGTTATAAGTGGTCTATTGGCTTATGGTCTATTGCGTTATTGTCCTTGTCGAATGTGATAAATGAGTTTTGTGCAATTTCAAGTATGTTACCTTCAACGTCTGCGAAATAAAAAAATAGTCCGCCAAATGGAGGTTCTGTCGGCTCTTTAAGAATTTTTACTTTGTCTTTAAGTTGGTCATACAGATTTAAAACTTCTTCTTTACTGTCAACATTGTAGCCAATTGTCACGGAACGAAAACCTTGTCCGTTGTGGTCAACTCCAATAAAGTCGGCAAGCATTTTTCTGTCGCAAATGCTCAATAAAAAACCATTGAGTTTGTAAAATGCTATGTCTTTGTTCTCTGCAACTGTCGTCCAACCTAAAACTTGTCCGTAAAAATTTTTCATTGCGTTCAAGTCGTCCGCTCCAATTGTCAATACACTTATTCTTTGTTCCATTTCTGTCATTTTCTGTTTCGTATGTGTCGTCTTTTAAGCTGCCGCATAACGTTTTGCAGCTACAAGAAGTTGGCGATTTCGGAGACGAAAACTGTCTGCCACCACAAAACTTGATACGAAGCACAAAGCTTCATTTAACCACTGAACCGCCAATTTTTTGTAGGTGCTGTTATAGGGCGTTTTTCTTCTCACTGTCAATATATTGTATCGTCTCTTAATTGTATTTCATTATTCAGCCCAAAACTAAATGTTCGATAAATCTCAGTTTCCAAATTCAAAAAACTAAAATCAATGTCTCTGAATATTTGCTTTATTTTCCGTCTACACTTCTTAATTTCTCTTTTGTCTTCCAGATAATCACTAAGTCCAAGTGATTTTTTAAGAGTTGGTTTATCGTAGGCGGAAAGATTTACATTCTTTAATTTACCATTTTTTCCAAAAGTCAACCGATAATCTTCAAAACATTCAATTTTATTAAGTTCAATATTTCGTTTTTTTAGCTCAGAGTTTATATAATTGTCTACTGTGTCTTTTATAGATTTCATATAATCCCTTTGAGGTTGACTTTTCTTCCAGCTTTCAGATTGTCGGTCTGTCATTTTATACATCATTCTGTAACCGTCACGAGAGTATGTTTTTCCTTTTGGTAATTTACTTTCAAAACTGTCATAAAGAGAGTCAAGCTGAAAAGTTGATTTTAAAGTTTGATAATTGTTTAAAATAATGTTTTTAAATTCCACACTGTCATTTTGTCCCCAGGGACAATGGAAAGTTTGTTTCGTATATTTTCCGTTAATATTGAATTGAAAAATTAATCCATTGCAATGCAAAAAATTACGTTGCCAAGAAGCTATTAAAGTGTCTGTTGGAATTTCTGGCTGTCCTGTTCTAATGAACTTTTCTACAATATTTTCAACGTTTGATTGTTCTAAATCTATTTGTTCAATTACATATTGGTATTCTTTATTCTGGTCGTAATCATTGTCTTTATTTTTTACGCTTATGTATTCAGTTGAGTAGTTCGTTAATTTTCCGTGATATTTTGAGTTGTCAGAACTGTAAAAGTCAATTATTTGTCCGGTCAATGAGATACGAAAATGAGATTTGAATTTTGTAGTTTGAATTGGTTGTAGGTCAAAATAGAAACTATCAAGTTGCTCGCTTGAAACAGTTCTCCAAGTATAATTCTCATCAATTAATTTTGTCCGTAACCCGTTTTCTTGTCCACTTGCAAAAATGGCCAAGAACAAGAAAAGTATTATTGTCAAGGTTACTTTCATTTGTGTCACGGTCGTCTTTTAAAATGCCCTATAACTTGCATATACCCGAATTCAATGTTCGGTTATCATGTCAAATATAGGAAGATAACCGAACATTTTACACATTTTATTTTTTTGCCTTTTTTCATAAATAATCAAATGGTGAAATTATTTTTTGTATGCTTTTTGTACTAACATGGGTATAAATCTCGGTTGTTTTGCTGTGGCTGTGACCCAATATTTCTTGTATGTACCGCAAATTAGTTCCATTTTCCAACAAATGTGTTGCATAACTATGACGCAACCAATGCAATGTAACAGGTTTTTTGATTCCTGCTTTTATTAGACTCTTTTTTAATACTTGCTGCAAACTTCTTTCATCATACATCGCTCCTGCTTTTGCACCTTCAAATAAATATATTTGTGGTTTAAAAATTATGTAATATTCCCGCAATAGCACTATTATTTTTTCACTTAATGGTACAATCCTGTCTTTTTTACCCTTTGAGTTTTTTATAATTAAAATATTCCTTTTAGAATCCACATTCCCGGGTTTTAACCGCAAGGCCTCTCCACTTCTCAAACCACAGGAATATATTAGGCTCAGCATGGCTTTATGCTTAATGTTTTTTGGAGAATTTAATATTGCTTTCACCTCTTCCTTACTTAATACATTGGGTAATTGTTTTGCCCGTTTGGGCCTGTGTATTATTTTTATATCAATTACTGAGCCGGCTATTTTCCTGAAAAATAGTTTTATTCCATTTACAAACTGGTTCTGGTAAGAAGCAGAATAATTATTTGCCAGTATATAATGGTTGTCAAAATGCACCAGGTCTTCATTATCAATATCTTTTATTTCTTTGTCTGCAAAATATCTTAAAAAAGTACCTAATGCCCCCGAATAGGTATTTATGGTGCTTTCGCTGTATCTCTTTGAGCGCATCCATAAAATAAACTTTTCAATTTTTTGCTTTTTCTCTTCCGACAATTCGGCCAGTTCTATTGGCTTTGCTTTTTGTGATGCTGTCTGTGTTTTGTTTTGGGGCTTTCTGAAAAACAATGTGGAGTCTATTAATGCTTTACCTTTGAAAACACTGAAAATTTTTTTAAGGTTTTCGGAACTGTTTTGGATATACCAGCATTTTTTGCTTTCGCTCCATGTAGCTCCTATATATTTTGCCGCTGCTATCAGTTCTGCATCTTTTTCAAATATTAATGCTATTTGCTGCTTATTGTTATGGATCAAATGTTGTAAAACCAATTTTTGCATATGATAGTTTTTTGTCTTTAAGTTAACATTTTATCAGAAAGAATAAAAGTCAAATAATAAAACAGGAATTGTAATTTAAGACACTATTTAACTTTCATAACAAAATTTAAAAACCAAATGAGTACTTATCCATGTAATAAAATTTAGAAAAAAAGTAACTCTTGATACCCTTTGATGAATGTAATTTGAAATAGCTTTTTAAATCAACTTCTCTCTCATCCCATTAAGAATATATTACTTGAATTTAAGCAATTTAATTCAGTTTACAAGTAGTAATATTCAATATAAAATCATGAGTAATAAAATCAATAAAGAGGGTAAAATATCAACATTTTAAAAAAAAGTTAGTACCCAAAAAAGGATAGTTTGTGCCTTTTGAAATGGAATAAAGATTATTAAATAAAGTGATGGATTTATAAGTTTATAAGAAATTCTAGGATCTTAAATAAGTTTTGCCGAATATGGAGTTTTATCAGAAGATCAAGTCAGACAATTAATAGGGATATTTGGAACAAACCAATATAACGAAGTACGACTGGTATTGAGAATAAGAAAAACATGTTTTTAGAAGCAAAGACAAAATATAAATTATGACATATTGTCAAAGTAAAGTGAGAATAAAACAAGACTAAAAGTAAACCAAAAGTAAACTGAATAAAAAAAGGGTTTCAGAAATATTCCGAAACCCTTTGATTTTACTGGTGGAGAATACCGGATTCGAACCGGTGACCCCTTGCCTGCCAGGCAAGTACTCTAGCCAACTGAGCTAATTCCCCTTATTGTTTTGCAAAAGTATAAAATAAACAATTACTATTAGAATATTAACTGAATAAAATCAATCAATATTTTATTTAAGGGGTTTAATCTGGCTGACCTATAAAAACAAAGTAAATTTTTTAAGGCCTTTTTTATTGCTTTTTAAGTGATTACCTCTGTCCAAAAATTTCTTCCAGCGTTTCATCATCAATTGTTGACTTATCAGGATAACCGGTTTTTGTAGAAGGGATAAACATTAATTTTTTGGTATATTTATTTTTCTTTCCCCGCATAAAATCAGTGGCAGTTTTAGTATAAAAATCCCTTGCACTTTCCGGACTTCTTTTTCCCGTTGCAACTTCATGCGCTAGGTTCAGAGCCAGGTAATTCATTGGCTCTTTGTCACATGTGGCCGACATAATACCTTTTGTTCTTTTAATAATAATGCTTCCATCATAATTTGCTATTTCTGCAAGTTTTTCTGAAGGTAAATCATAATTTATGCTCTGTTCTAACACATCCTTATGTGGCATTGGAAAATTATGATCTATTTCTTCTCTATAAACAATAGTTTCTCTAAAATCACCCTTATTGTGCCATATTAAACGGTAGTTTGTAATTTCATCAGGCACTCCATATTCTTCTAACATGGCCTGTGCCGCTTCATTGGCTGTTCCGGGCCAATCCTTTACATGCTCACTTACAGTTTGCTTTGTCCATTCTTGCTGAAGTAAGGTTGAGGCACCTGCTTTCTTTTGAATTTCATCACAGGAAGTATGGGCAGAGATAATTCCAGTTACTGCAATAGCGAGTATGAATTTTGTTTTTATCATAGTGTATATTATTAGTATAGAATTTCTGTTTTAAGGAAAAACAATGCCAAATTCATGAATGGCCTTTTGTTTATTGACCTTGCTTCCATTGCTTGTTTTTTACAGACCATTAATTAAATGTTTTTTAGAGTGTGGGAAAACAAGTTTATTCTTTTACACATTTTGAGAAAAAAAATCTCATTTTTTGATTCGATTATCTTTAATTCAACCAAATATTAAATTGGTAAGGTTTTATTAAATCACCTTTACTAAATTTTTATTGGCTGCAATGTTTGAATTTCTACTAATTCTTATTATATCTCTATTTGTTACTTCTTTATTTTCTATTTATATAGAAAAAATATTGTTTTAGGAGGTTTTTGGCTATTGTTGATTTTGACCGTTTTAGCTGCATGGTCAGCAAGGTTATGGATAAAACCAATTGGTCCGCTTCTATTTGGAGTGGCATGGATACCTGTACTGTTTTTTGTTCTGCTTTTGGTAATAGCGAGGTATTAAAAAAATGACTTATGTGAATAATGCAACTTTTTTCTCTAATAGTGTAACAGCTTAAGTTTGTAAGATGTTCAATTTTGCAATCTTATAATTAATTCTGTATCTTAATCAAAAATCAATAAAAAAACCGAACATGAAAACCATGAAAATTTTTAAACAAGCATTTTTTTGTATAGTTATTTTTAGTTTATTAATATCCTCTTGCAGTGAGCAACGATATACCTATTATGGAATAAATAAACATAGAACGGCAAAAGCAAAATTAGATAAGCCAGCTTCAATACATACACCGGTAGAGGCTGCAAATATAAGTGTTTTTGAAAAAGAAGAAAGTACTATAGAACCACTTGCGGAAGTAAGTAAAAGCGGGGAGGAACCAAGTACAAAGACACAAAAAAGAACCGTTGCCAAAAAAGTAACAAAGGCAATTGATCAAACGCTAACTTCACCTTTTAAAACATTTGCAAATGTTGTTCCGGCAAAAATGAATAAGGTGTTTCCAACAAACAGCAATACAATGGAAATTAAGGCTGGAAATAATGATGGCAGAAGTCTACTTTGGGTTATTATTGTTGTAATATTAATTTTATGGTTGCTTGGTTTTCTTGTAGGAAATGTGGGTTCATTGATTCACCTTTTACTTGTAGTTGCTTTAATCCTAATTATACTTACGCTTTTAGGGGTAATATAAAACAGGAATGGGCATGGGCCCCTTCGCGTTTTTTGAATGTGAAAAATCAAGCAAAGGCGCAAGATCTTAGCACAAAGATCGCTAAGTGGTTTGAATTTTTTTTAAGTCAAAGATCGCTAAGCGTTGTGAAAATTAATTAGTCTTAAAAGCAGGGGAATAAATTTTAGGTAAAGACTGTTAAGCGGTATAAGGTTGAAACAATGGAAAAAGAAAGAGGCTGCAATTTGCAGCCTCTTTTAATTAATAAAAAAACAAGGATTAAAATTATTCTACAACCACTTTTATACTTTGATTGTTTTCAGTTAGAATGATATAAAAGCCAGAAGCCATTGTAGAGGTATCTATTTTAGTTATATTTTTTGCCTTCATTATCTCCTCACCCTTGCTATTAATTACCCGAACATTTGTTTGATTACTAAACATAATGGATTGTCCTTGTGAAACAGGGTTTGGATAAACTAAAATCTGATTTTCTTTTGAGCTCAAGTTATTCACCCCAACTGGAGTTGTTGTAGTTTCACTTCCTGAAAGTGCCATTGTTAAATATTTTTCAGGAGTACAACTGTATTCATAAATTGCAAAGTGATAGGTAGTGGTAGCATTTAGTCCAGTAACACTAACCGTATTTCCATTGCCATTATAAACAACAAAGCTATTGCCTAATTCTGTGCCAGGGGTGCCATATACTGAGCTGGCGCTGTAATTGTTTGCGTTCTCCGGAATATCATCAATGCTTGTGTTTTCTTGGGCAAGAACGATTCTGTCACCACCATTTCCATTGGCCCAGTTTAAAGTAAGAGAGGACTCAGTGAATGCAGAAAACGTAAGATCGTTTGAAGCCAAATCAGGATTAAGACATGGAGGAGTTGAGGAATACCACTGAATAGAAGTTGTTTCCCCTAATGTTTTATCATAAACCAGTGTGAGTAAAGGAACTCCAATATTAGAATCATTTGTCCACCAGTTATAAGTGTGAGAAGAATCCGAAGTATTGTTTAATAAGATCCAGGATCCAAAAATTTTGCCCCATGTTGAATCAACGTTTAATGCTGCTTCATAATAACGGATAGAAGGAAAAGTGCCTTCAGGTGTTATAATATCTCCCCATCCATCTGCTGTAACGGTATAAATTTTTGTGTTTTTAATTCTCACTGAATCAAATGTTGATCCCCTCTGGAATGGTTATAGAGTAATTTCTTAAATGAGAAAAAGCTGAATTGTAAGTTGAGGAAATTCAAGAACTTTTTCATTTGGATTAAAGGGAACATCAAATCCTGAAAAATGAGCTCCCACTATGGTTAATTCACTTGAATTATTTTTTAAATAAATATAATTTAAATTCTCATCCTCTGCCGCAACAGTAGCAGTGGCAAAAGCCCCGGTATTTGGTGTGGCTGCAGGGTCAACCAAGTTGTAGCTAGCAAAAGTATGCGCATTTACACCTGAAAAATTCCATGTTTGATTAGCTCCTGCAGATCCAGGCAATAAGATTGGACTTTCGTCATTTACTTGAAAATAGGCAGTTCCAATTTGAGCAACATCTGCACTGTTAATGGTTATTTGTGCCTGAACCTGGAATAATGAAAAAAGGCCAAATGCACTTGAAAGTAATTTTGCTTTCATTTAGTTTATATTTAAAGTTTAAGGCTAAAATATTATTTTTTAATTGAAAAGCAATAAAAAATGTTCTAAAATTTTGAATCAAATTGATTTTGATTAATATGAAATTCAAATAGCTTCAGGAATAACAATAGATACACCTGGGCCATCAAGCTGATATATTTTTAATCCATTGAGCCTGAATTTAATATTTTGCTGCCCTGAATTCCATAAGTAACATACTATTTTGTTTATTTTACCGGGAATTGGGCCGCTTATTAATTGATAATTTAGTGTAGAATTATGCCAATTGTATTTCAGCCAGTTCAAGGGAATTCTTTTGTAATAGGAGCCCTGATCACCCTCTATTGAAAAAACCAACCATCCCTTAAATGGTTTTTCAATATAATCAATTTTTAAATCAAATGAAGCAAGCAGTGGATTTTGATTTTCAAAACTTGTATCACTTAAAGCAAAGAATTCAAAAAATTCAGCATATCCCTGCATCCATTCCAAGGTATCAACAGAACCAATCAAGTTTCTTTGAATAGTTTCTTTTCTTTTCAATAAGGTAAAGCCCCAATCCAAATCCTCATCCAATTCTGTGTAGTAATCTTTATAATAAGCCTGATTTTTTTTATTTGAAATGGAGTAATCACAATTTAATTGCATAGTCTCTGCGGGGTCGGCAAGATTTAAAAATCCATTGTTACGGTAATTGTTAAAAGCAAAAAACAATTCTGTCATTCTATGCCCTCCAATAGTGATTTTTTCTGAATGTAGTTTTTGTTCCTCTACCAGGCGGGTATAGAATCTATCTGGAATTGTTTCATAATTTACAAGGGAATGTTTGGTAATATTAAAACTGAATAAAAAATGAGATAGAAATAATACGATTACTGGAAATCCTGCAATTTTAAGGAAAACTGGTTTTAACTGATCCAATGTAAAAGCCAGTATTAAGATAAAAAACAGGTAAAAAAACAAGCCGGTTCTGTCTTCAGGGTAATTGATTCCTAATATTATTTTCATCAAAAAAAATGCAATTATTAACAATGTAATTATCGAAGAAAATAATAATGAAGGAGTTGCAAAGAGCTCAATTGGATTTTTGATTTTTTTAACATTTAAAATCAAGGAAGTTATTATCAGAGCTATTGAAACAAACAAAATAAGCATTGTTAAATAAACCTGATCAGTGCCAGTGAGCAAGTTTATTAAAGAAACAAAAGTCACTTGTAAATAGCTTTCTCCCTCTCCATAATACAGTGCATTATTATTTTGAAGATGAATGGAAAACAGAAACCAAAAAAGGATTAATACGAATTGAAAAATATTTACAGCGATGTTTTCAATTTTAAAAAGTTTCTTTTTTAAAAACTGAAAAAGAAGTACAAACAGAGTAAGTAAAACAATAGCGATAATAAGAATTAAGTTAGCACTAAGGGCCAACTGAATAAACAAGTAACCAAAGGCGATGTTTTTAATTCCTTCCTTTTTAAAATAATCCATTAAATAGGAAATCCCTAAAACAAGCAGGGACATAGAAAGCCCATAACCTCTTGTTACTGAATAAAAACTTAACCAATGAAAAGAAATTAACAAGCCCCCAACAAGTATGTATTTTGAAAGTGTATTGTGAAGATGTATAGAAATACGCCAAACAGCTATTGCCAATACAACTATTGCCAGCAAATTAGGAACCCTTAAGGAAAAAGGAGAATCGCCAAAAAATGTAAAGCAAATCCAGCTCAAGAAGCTGTTTAATACATGATTATTTGCATCAACATGAGAAAGATAGGGCAAAAATTCTCCTGTTTGTATGTAATAATAAAAGCTGGCTGCTTCATCATGGGTAATAGGGAGAAGGAAGCTTCGCACTCCTGTAATTGTTAAAACAGCAATTGAAACGATTAAAAAAGCGATTAAAAAAAGTTTATCCTGGGTGTTTTTAATTGAAAGCATACTTAAATTTATTTTAAGCAAATATGTGAAATTTTATTGGTAAATCAATGGTATTGGAGATTATCTGGAGTATTCCAAAGATCAATTATTTTACCATTTTAATACTTCGGATAATTCGTATTATTACCTAAAATAAAAATCTGGGCTTAGAACAATAAAAAAACAAATTTTGAATTCAACCAATTAAGAGTGAAGCTGATTTAAATTCCAGCTTTTATTTTTAAAAAAATAACTGTAATTTAAATTTTTTAAACATAAAATTTTCCACCATGACTCCTTTAGAATTACTTAAAAAATATTTTGGTTATGATAGTTTCCGCCCTTTGCAAAAGGAGATTGTGGAAATGGTAATGGCTAAAAAGGATGTGGTTACTCTTATGCCAACAGGAAGTGGAAAATCGGTATGTTTTCAGATTCCAGCTATGGCAATGGAGGGAACCTGTTTGGTAGTTTCTCCTCTTATTGCATTGATGAAGGATCAGGTTGAAGGCCTGAAAGCAAACGGGGTAAAGGCTGCTTTTTTAAATAGCAGTTTGTCTGAAAATCAGGAAGAAGAAGTGATACAGAAGTGCTTAAAAGGAGAAATCAAGCTGCTTTACCTTTCACCCGAAAAAACAGTATCAGCTTTGAATTCTTTTCTTAGTCAGTTAAATTTATCCTTGATTGCTATTGATGAAGCTCATTGCGTTTCACAATGGGGGCATGATTTCCGACCAGAATATACAAGGTTAAAAAGCCTAAGGGAGAAGTTTCCTGAAGTTCCCATTATTGCTCTTACTGCTACTGCTGATAAAGTTACACGAAAGGATATTATTACCCAACTCGCCTTGAATAATCCTGATGTTTTCATCTCCTCTTTCGATCGGCCGAATTTGAGCCTTGAGGTAAGGGCAGGAGTAGCTGATAAGGATAAGGTAAAACAGATAATTGACTTTATAAATAAAAAACCTGGGGAATCGGGGATAATCTATTGTCTTTCCCGAAATGGAACGGAGAAACTTTCTGCTCAGTTAAATAGCTCTGGTATTTCCTGTGCGCATTACCATGCAGGTATGAGTAGTACCGAAAGATCACGGGTTCAGGAAAATTTTATTAACGATGAAACTCCTGTAATTTGTGCCACCATTGCCTTTGGTATGGGCATAGATAAGTCTAATGTTAGGTGGGTTATCCATTTTAACCTTCCCAAAAACATTGAAGGGTATTATCAGGAAATCGGAAGGGCCGGCCGCGATGGGCTAAAAAGCGAGACTGTTCTATATTACAGCCTAAAGGATATTATTATGCTGAATAAATTTGCCATGGAAAGCGGGCAGTCAAAATTAAACATGGAAAAGCTTAAACGCATGCAGCAATTCTCAGAAGCGGGAATTTGCCGCAGAAAAATACTGCTTAATTATTTTGGTGAAACTGTTTCAAAGGATTGTGGAAATTGCGATGTTTGCCACAACCCTCCCCAATATATTGATGGAACCATACTAGCGCAAAAAGCGCTTTCAGCTATTACTAGAATGGGAGGAAGTACTGGAACAACAATGTTGATTAATGTTTTAAGAGGTTCGCATAATTATGAGGTAATTGAAAAAGGCTATGATAAAATAAAAACTTATGGAGCAGGAAAAGATCTTGGTTATGATGCCTGGTATCAATATGTTTTGCAACTTCTTCAGCTTGGAATTATCGAAATGGCATACAACGAAAATTTTTCCTTGAAAATTACCCCTTTTGGCAAAATGGTTTTAGAGGGAAAAACAAAAATCAATATGGTGAATTTTAAACCAAAAGAAAAGGTAATAAAAAAAGCAAAAATAGCTAAAGCTCAATTATCAAAAGAAAACCCAAACAAGGAGAATAATTTATTTGAAGAGTTTAGACAATTACGTAAGCAAATTGCGGTAAGCGCAAATCTTCCTCCTTATATTATTTTTCATGATAAAACATTGCATGAAATGGTTTCCCAATTGCCTTGTACAAAAGAGGAAATGATAGCTATACCTGGAATCTCAGAAATTAAATTTGAAAAATATGGTAAAGAGTTTCTTAACTACATTAATAAAAAAAAACAAGTCTAAGCATTTGCCAGGTTTCCATAAATGATACCTTTAGGTTATAAAACCGCATTTTTATTTGATTTGTAAAAAACATTCTTTTTAAATAAATAATTTTTTGCGGTTATAATAGTATTGTTTGATCGATGTTTAAGGGTTTGTTACTCCCTTAAAATAGTTTTCCTGAAATTTTTTATCCTCAGATTAATTCAAAAAATCAATACAGAACAACCTAAATTTAGAATAATGAACTATATTTATGCTGTTAAAAATTTCCAAAAAGAATGAATTTTAAAAATTTACTGATTGTAATTGTTTTGTTTTTTTGCTCTTTTAGCATTAATGCACAAGATTTTAAATCCTTATTTAAAAAAGCGAATAAGGAATATAAGAATGCCAATTATAAAAATGCCGATTTGCTTCTTACAGACGCTCTTGCAATCAATCCGGATAATTACAACGCTCTTTTGTTACATGGAAAAACATTATACAGTCTGGAGAAATTTTCTCAGGCTGCTTCAAAATATGCTGCTGCTATTAAAATAGAGCCTAAAGATCGTGAAATCCAAATTGTTCTTATAGAATGTTATATCTTATCAGAAGATTTTGAAAAAGCGGAAAAGACAGCGTTCATTTATCTTGAAAACAGCAACAATAATTTACAGGCTACAAAAAACAGGAATTTACAGGTTTTAAAATATAGAACTCTTGCCCTGATTCATTTGAAAGATTTTCCTTCGGCCCTGGAGGATTGCAAAAAGGCATTACAAATTGATAAAAGTGATTATTATGTTATGTTTTTAAAAGCAGTTGCAACGGACAGTATAAAGGATTATGAGGGTGCAAGGTTAATTTATGAAAAAGCAATTGTTCTTTTGGATGAATCAAAAGGAACACCAAAGCCTATACACCAGCCTTATTTTTTCAATTTAGGTGTTGTTTACTGTCATCTGGGTCTTTATGACTTATCTCTTGCTAGCTTTAAAAGAGCTATTAAGGTTGATCCTGAAGATAAATCGTACCCAAAAGATTATATTTTGTATGCTTCAAGATCAAAAACCTTTTTGAGCAAAAAAGAGTATTCTGATGCAATAAGCGATCTGAATAAGTCCATTGCTGCGAATAATCAATACAGTGAAGCATTTGAAATGAGGGCAAAAGTATATCATCAGACTAGCCAGTTCTTGAGTGCCATTAGCGATTATACCAAAGCTCTTTTTTTTACTGAAAAGTTTGAATATTACAAAGGCCGAGGCGAATGTTATTATGAACTGGGTCAATATGAAAATGCATTAAAAGATTATAAATCTGCAGCCCTTATTCATCCTGGTGATGCTGAACTTAAGCTTGCTATTGAAACTGTTTCAAAACAACAATATGAATCCACACGAGAATCTATTCCTCCTTTTATTAAATTAACCTGGCCTTTGGTAGATTCACAAGGTTTTATTAATCTTTCTTTGGAGCAGCAGGAAACCATTTTATTGGGTGAGATAAAGGACCAGAGTTTAATAAAAACAATTAAAGTAAACGGTGAGCATGCAGTATATACTAAAAGTCAGCTAAATCCTGAGTTTTCTTTTACACTTAAAAACAAGTCCACCAGTGTACTTGAAATAGTTGTAAGAGATGTTTATGACAATGAAAACAAAGTGAATTATAAAGTAGGCAAAGTACTTTCTGATGCAAAACTGAGATTTGATTTTTCAGGAAAAATAATCGGTGAAGGTGAAAAGCTTGAACCGCTTGCTAATCTTACTATTTTCCTTTTAAATAAGAAAGGAGAAAAAGTTGCAGAAACAAAAACTGACCTTTTTGGTAATTTCGTTTTTTTGGCACTTCCTTATGATAAATCTGAATTTGTTCTAATGCCTGATACACTTGACACGCATCTTCATAAATTTGAAAGAATTATTATTGCAGATAAAAACGATATTCCTGTACTTATTGCTGAAAACATGAAGGACTTAAAGGCATTTAAATTTGATGTTATGCCCTATAATCCCACCATGCTTTCTCTTATGAGTGTAGATGATGTTCCTTTAAATATCAACATTAAAGGAAAATTAGTAAATGGCGATGATTATAAAACACCTCTTGCTGATTATACCATTCATCTTATTAATGAAAAAGGAGAAATTGTAGACACGAAAAAAACGGATGCTTTTGGAGCTTTTCTTTTCTCACGAATTTCCAAATCAAGTAATTATTCTGTGAAACTAGATATTGTGGATGCTGGAAAACTGGACTTTTCAAAAGTTGTATTAACAGATGAGAAAGGAACAGTTATTCAGGAAATTGGAAAGAATCACTTCGGAGAATTTTCTTATAAAATCCTTCCTGCCGATCAATTTTACCTCTCATCCATAACAGAGGAAGACCCATGGATGCGCGTGCGTAATTTGGGTAAAAAGAAAAAGGAACTTGCCATTACTGAAAATATTTATTACGAATCAGGAAAGTGGAGTATTCTTCCAGAGGCCCAAATAGTTCTTGAAAAAGTCATTAGTGTATTGAAAGAAAATCCTAAAGTAACTATCACAGTTGAATCTCACACTGATTCACAAGCCAGCGATGATTTTAATTTAGAACTTTCGAACAAAAGAGCAAATGCTGTAGCTGAACATTTAATAAAGGCAGGAGTTGATAAAATGAGGATTACAGGTAAAGGATATGGAGAAACCCAACTTACAAACCGCTGTGCTAACGAAGTAGATTGCTCATCAATCGAACATGGGCAGAACAGAAGAACTGTTTTTCAGCTTATATACAAAGAATAGACTTACATAACTTCCTTCTTGTTTATAGTTCAAACCCCGCATTTTATTTGAATTTAAACCCTGGTATTGATTTAAGGGTTTTTGATTTCAATTCATTTGTAGGCTAAAAAGTGGTTTTTTATAAATGCTCATTTTCAGAATTGAAAAAACCCTGTTCCATCTTTTTTAGTAAGCAACAAAAAAATCGGAACTAAAACTTCAAAATCATATATTTGCACTCCTTTGAACAAAACTGAAAACAGCATGTCAACAGAAGAAAGAATAAATTCATCAAAAGCTCCAGAACCAGTAGGTTTATATCCTCATGCCCGCAGGGTAGGAAATTTGCTTTTTCTATCAGGGGTAGGCCCAAGGGAAAGAGGCGCAAAAAAAATTCCAGGTGTTGATTTGAATGAAATGGGAGAAATTGTTTCTTATGATATTGAGGCACAATGCCATTCTGTCTTTAAAAATATCAGGTATATCCTGGAAGATGCAGGATCAAGTTGGGATAAAATTGTGGATGTAACGGTTTTTTTAACCAATATGAAAGATGATTTTAAAACCTACAACCGCATTTATGCAGAATATTTCAAGGACAATCAACCCTGTAGAACAACATTGGAAATTAATTGCCTTCCTACTCCCATTGCAATTGAGCTTAAGGTAATTGCTACAATTTAATATTATTTGGCAATACAAATCGTTAAAATTTTATGAGTAAAAAATTTAAAGAATATAAAAAATTAGATTTACCTGCCATTGCCGATGAGGTACTGGCTACCTGGAAAAGGGAGCATACCTTTGAAAAGAGTGTCACTAATCGTGAAGGGGCTAACAATTTCGTCTTTTACGAGGGGCCTCCTTCTGCAAATGGCCTTCCTGGGATTCACCATGTAATGGCCCGGTCAATCAAAGATATTTTTTGCCGATATAAAACACTAAAAGGCTTTCAGGTAAAACGTAAGGCTGGATGGGACACACATGGGTTGCCAATTGAACTTGGGGTTGAAAAATCGCTCGGAATTACAAAGGAAGACATCGGAAAAAAAATTTCCATTGAAGATTACAACAATGCCTGCCGTAAAGATGTAATGAAATACACTGGTATTTGGAATGATCTAACTGAAAAAATGGGCTATTGGGTGGATATGGAAAACCCCTATGTTACCTATGAGAACAGCTATATAGAAAGTGTATGGAATTTATTAAGCAAGATCTTCGAAAAAGGAATGCTTTATAAAGGATATACTATTCAGCCTTATTCCCCTGCAGCAGGTACTGGTTTGAGTAGTCATGAAATAAATCAGCCGGGATGTTACAGGAATATTAAAGACACAACCGTTGTTGCCCAGTTTAAGGCCATAAGAAACCAAAACTCTGAATTTCTTTTTGAAAAATCAGAATCAGCGCCTTACTTAATTGCATGGACAACTACCCCCTGGACTTTGCCCTCCAATACTGCATTGGCCGTTGGAAGCAATATAGACTATGTATTGGTAAAAACTTTTAATCAGTACACTTTTGAGCCTATTTATGTTATCCTGGCAAAAAATCTTTTGGGAAAACATTTTCCTGAAAAAAATTCTGAATTGGAACTTAAGGATTACAAGCCCGGAGATAAAAATATTCCTTATAAAATCATCGATCAATTCAAAGGCTCTGCTTTAGAGGGCATAAGATACGAACAACTAATGCCCTATGCCCAGCCTGCTGATGGTGATTCTTTCAGGATAATTATCGGAGATTTTGTTACAACAGAAGATGGAACAGGAATAGTGCATATTGCACCAAGTTTTGGTTCTGATGATTTCAGGGTGGCAGCCAAAAATAAAATTGGTTCTCTTACTTTGGTAGATACTCAGGGAAAATTCAAACCTGAAGTAACAGATTATGCAGGAGAATATGTGAAGGAACAATATATTGAACCTGAAAAATTCACTACGGAATACAAGCCCGTTGATGTTAAGATTGCCATTAAATTAAAGGAAGAAAACAAAGCGTTTAAAGTAGAAAAGTATGAACACAGTTATCCGCATTGCTGGAGAACCGATAAACCAATTCTCTACTATCCGCTTGATTCCTGGTTTATAAAAACTACTGCTGTAAAGGACAGGTTAATTGAATTGAATAAAACCATTAACTGGAAACCCTCATCAACAGGTACTGGTCGTTTTGGAAATTGGTTGGAAAACCTCATGGATTGGAATCTTTCGCGTTCCAGGTATTGGGGTATTCCTATTCCAATATGGACTACTGAGGGAAAATCAGAACAAATATGCATAGGCTCAGCAGAGCAGTTAAAAACTGAAATAGATAAATCAATTGCTGCTGGTTTTATGGTGAATAACCCTTTAAAGGATTTTAAACCAGGTGATTTTAGTAAAGAAAATTACACTAAGTTTGATTTGCACCGTCCTTATGTTGACGATATAATACTTGTTTCTGCTTCTGGAATTAAAATGCATAGGGAAACAGATCTTATTGATGTGTGGTTTGATTCAGGAGCAATGCCTTATGCCCAACTGCATTACCCTTTTGAAAACAAGGATTCCCTACCAGATAATTTTCCTGCAGATTTTATAGCAGAAGGTGTTGATCAAACAAGAGGTTGGTTCTTTACCCTGCATGCCATTTCCACGATGGTATTCGATTCTGTTGCATTTAAAAATGTTATTTCCAATGGTTTGGTTTTGGATAAGAACGGGCAAAAGATGTCAAAGCGCCTGGGTAATGCTGCTGATCCATTTGAAACACTTTCAAAGTACGGAGCAGATGCTACACGATGGTATATGATTACCAATTCACAACCATGGGATAATTTAAAATTTGATGTTGAAGGTATAATAGAAGTACAAAGAAAATTTTTCGGAACCTTATATAATACCTATAATTTTTTTGCTTTATATGCTAATATCGATGGTTTTAACTATAAGGAAGATGAAATTCCAATAAAAGACAGGCCTGAAATTGATCGATGGATATTATCCGTATTAAATACACTTATCAAAGAAGTAGATCAAGCCCTTGATGATTATGAATCAACAAAAGCGGGTAGAGCAATTCAGGAGTTTGTTGATGAACATTTAAGCAATTGGTATGTTCGGCTTTGTCGCAGAAGATTTTGGAAGGGGGAATATACAGAGGATAAAATTGCTGCCTACCAAACCCTGTACACCTGTCTTGAAGTAGTGGCCAAATTAGGTTCTGTTATTGCCCCATTTTTTATGGATAAATTGTTTAGCGATCTTAACCAAATAACCAAAAGAGAAAAAGCAGATTCTGTTCACCTAGGTGATTTTCCTGTTTGCAATTCTTCAATAATCGATAAGGAGTTGGAAGAAAGAATGGAGATAGCCCAAAAGATTTCCTCTATGGTTCTATCGCTTCGAAAAAAGCAAAATATTAGGGTTAGACAACCGCTGGGAAGAATTATGGTTCCAATATCTGATTCGCATTTTAAAACACTTCTTGAAAAAGTAAAAGACCTGATATTATCAGAAGTAAATGTAAAGCAAATGGAGTTTTTAACTGATACACAGGGCGTATTGTCAAAAAAAATAAAGCCAAATTTCAAATCTATTGGCCCAAAATATGGCAAGCAAATGAAAGCAATTGCTCAGGCTGTTGCCGAATTTGATCAGAATGATATTTCTTTAATTGAAAAAAACAGATCCTATAAATTTGATTTAAATGGGGAGACAATTTCCCTTGATTATGCTGATTTTGAAATAATTTCCGAAGACATACCAGGATGGTTGGTGGCAAGTGATGGAAAATTAACTGTGGCACTAGATATTAATATTAATCAACAATTAAAGGAAGAGGGACTTGCAAGGGAAATAATTAACCGAATTCAAAACCTTAGAAAAGAGAAGGGTTTAGAGGTTACAGACAAAATTGGATTAAAAATAAAGGCAGAGAAATCAATTAATTCCGCTATAAATAATAATTTAAATTATATTTGCACTGAAACCTTGGCATCAACATTGGAGATTGTCAATGAGTTAGACCCTACCACGAGCCAAGAGGTTGAAGTGGATGAGGAGGTAAAAACCTTGATTTCTATAATCAAGTTAAATTAAAATTATGGCAACAAAGAAAAAAAACACGGATAAAGGAAAGACTTTATCTAAACCAACAGCAAAAAAAAGTGTTGTAAAAGCAGGAACTACTACTAAGTCTGCACCAAAGAAAGCTGCTGCAAAGCCTGCGGCAAAGAAAGTCGCTGCAAAACCTGTGGCTAAGAAAGCCGCTGCAAAACCTGTGGCAAAGAAGGCTGCTGCAAAACCTGTGGCTAAGAAAGCTGCTGCAAAACCAGTGGCAAAGAAGGCTGCTGCAAAACCAGTAGCAAAGAAGGCTGCTGCAAAACCAGTGGTAAAGAAGGCCGCTGCAAAACCAGTGGCAAAGAAGGCTGTTGGAAAACCAGTGGCAAAGAAAGCAGTGGTTAAAAAGCCTGAAATTGCAATTGGTGCAAGTAAAACCATTAAGGGAAAAGCCGCTGAAAAAGTAAAACCGGTTAAAGCTGGAGCAAAAACAGAAAAAAACAGTTCAGTTCCTCTGGAGGTAGATAAATCACTTATGGCTAAAACAACCTCCAAGGCAGGTAGTTCAAGAAGAAGAGCAGGGAGACTTCCTAAGCCAAAGGTTGAAAAAGCTATTGGGATCAGAGATACAGAAGAAACCCATCCTGAGTTAAAAAAGCCGGCATCAAGACCAGAATTTTCAAGCCCTTATAACCGAAGAGTTTTGGCAACCAGGCCAGTTCCTGTAAAACAAAAAGAAGATAACCGTTCAAGATACTCAGATGAGGAGTTGTTGGAATTTAAAGGATTAATCATTCAAAAACTCACTGAAGCAAGAAAGGATTTTGATTTGTTAAAAGATAGTCTTTCCAATAAAACCAATGGTACTGATGACACCTCTCCTACTTTTAAATTACTTGAAGATGGATCAGATGTCTTAACCAAGGAGGAAACTGCACAGCTTGCCGTTCGTCAGCAAAAATTTATTCAGAATCTTGAAAATGCCCTGATAAGAATTGAAAATAAAACATATGGAATTTGCAGGGCTACTGGAAAATTAATTTCCAAAGACAGGCTAAGAGTGGTGCCTCACGCTACCTTAAGTATAGAAGCTAAAAACGCCCAATAAATAAAATAGGAACGAATATAATTCGTTCCTATTAAAAGAATTATTTGTAAACACAGTGAAAAAGCCTCTATTAATTATTTTTCTTGTTCTTCTTGTAGACCAGGTATCCAAAATATGGATTAAAACCAATATGCATTTAGGACAGGAATTCTCTGCCCTTGGCAATTGGTTTATTATCCATTTCACTGAAAATTATGGAATGGCCTTCGGGTTGGAATTTGCCGGTGAATATGGAAAATTGTTCCTGAGTGTTTTTAGAATAGTTGCAATTGGGGCCATTGCCTGGTATTTATACAAGCTTGTTAAGGAAAAAGTTCATGCCGGCCTTATTGTTAGTATTTCCCTGATTCTTGCAGGGGCCATAGGAAATATGATTGACAGTGCATTTTATGGTTTAATCTTTAGTGATAGTTTTAATCAGCTTGCCCAGTTTATGCCTGAAGAAGGAGGTTACTCTGGTTTTCTTCATGGTAGAGTAGTGGATATGTTATATTTTCCTATTTTAGAAGGATACTTTCCCGAATGGTTGCCTTTTTGGGGTGGAGAACATTTTTTGTTTTTCAGGCCTGTTTTTAATGTAGCTGATTCTGCCATTACCATTGGTGTTTTTATTTTGCTGTTTTTTCAAAAATCGTTTTTTAGCACCGATAGTGTGAAAACAAATGAAATTCAAAAAGAACAGACAAAAAATTCTGAAAGCATTTCAAATCCTGCATAAGGAAAAATTTCTTGCTTTTATTATACTTCCCGTGCTTTATCAATGTGCTTTTACAGTATTAAATTACTTTAATTTACAATGACTCGATATACTACTTCCATAGTTGCAGAAATAATTAACGGTACATTAATTCAACTTGCAAAGGATGAAATAATCAGAACTTTGCTTATTGACAGCAGGAAAATTGCATTCCCTGAAAATGCTTTGTTTTTTGCAATTAAAGGGGACAGGCACAATGGACATACCTACATTCCGGAACTTTATGAGAAAGGAATAAGAAATTTCATTACTGAGGATATTCCTCAGGATCTTTCCTTGTTTGAAAATGCTAATTTCATTCAGGTAAACAATGTTATTTTGGCCATTCAGAAACTGGCAGCATTTCACAGGGAAAAACACAATTTGAATGTTATTGCCATAACTGGGAGCAATGGAAAAACAATAATCAAAGAATGGTTATATCAGTTACTTAATGAAGATTTTAATATTGTAAGAAGTCCAAAGAGTTACAATTCACAGGTCGGTGTTCCTCTTTCTATTTGGCAGATTAATAAAGAGCATGATTTAGGTATTTTTGAAGCTGGAATTTCAAAGCCTGGTGAAATGCTCACCCTTGAAAAAATCATTAAACCCCAAATGGGAATATTTACCAATATTGGGGAGGCGCACGCTGAAAATTTTAAAAACCAGGCAGAAAAAATAAAGGAAAAACTTGATTTGTTTAATCATTCCGAAACCTTGATTTATTGTCGTGATTATATTTTATTAGGTCAGGAAATTCTTTTGCACCCGGGCTTAAAAAACATTAAACTCTTTACCTGGTCAAAAAAGGCCAAAGCCGACCTTCAAATTGCAAAGATTAATAAAA
The DNA here is from genome assembly GCA_013696965.1 of Bacteroidota bacterium. NCBI lineage: Bacteria > Pseudomonadati > Bacteroidota > Bacteroidota bacterium. The sequence continues at coordinate 21,335 of JACCXN010000014.1, forward strand.
TGCAGCAACAGACAGAGATTCAGGCCATATACAACATGAATTTTTTGCGCATTAAAATACCTTTTACTGATGAGGCTTCCATAGAAAATGCAATTCATTGTTGGTCCTATATGCTTTTCAAGGGTTATGATAATGAGTTTATAGCAAAGCGCATGTTATCGTTAAATCCTGTAGCTATGCGCCTTGAGCTTAAAGAAGGAATAAACAATTGTTCTGTAATTAACGATAGTTATAATTCAGATTTAGGTTCTTTATCAATTGCTTTGGATTTTTTAAATCAACAGCAGCAACATGAAAAAAAGACTTTGGTGTTATCCGACATCCTGCAAACAGGCAAAAATGAAGAACAGCTTTATTCAGAAGTTGCGCAAATGATTTCCAACCAGGGAATTAGCCGAATTGTAGGAATTGGGGAAGCAATTTCAAGGCAAGCAGGAAAATTTAATGTTCATAAGCTTTTTTTTAATGACACTGCTGATTTTCTCAAAAATTTCAGTTCTGATTTTTTTTCAAATGAAACTATTTTACTCAAAGGAGCAAGAGTGTTTGGCTTTGAGAAGATAAGTAAATTATTGCAACAAAAAGCTCATGAAACAGTATTGGAAATTAACCTTGATGCTGTGATTGACAATCTTAATTATTTCCGCTCTAAATTAAATCCATCCACTAAAATTGTTGCCATGGTAAAGGCTTTTAGTTATGGCAGTGGAAGTTTTGAAATAGCCAATTTACTTCAGTTCCATAGAATCGATTATTTAGCCGTAGCATACGCAGATGAAGCAATAGAATTAAGAAAGGCGGGAATCAAGACTCCAATAATGGTAATGAATCCCCTTGAACAAAGTTATGATGCTATGATTCATTACAAACTTGAACCAGAGATTTACAGTTTTAAAATACTTGACTTGTTTAGCGATGCAGTAAAAAGAAACTTATCACTACTGCAAGAGCCATTTCCGGTTCATTTAAAGCTCGATACAGGAATGCGAAGGCTTGGGTTTGATAAGCATGAAATAAACGAATTGGTAGTTAGAATAAAAAACAATAAAAACCTGGTGGTTAAATCAGTTTTTTCACATCTTTCTGCAAGTGATGAAGAAATACATGATGCTTTCACAAGGGAGCAAATCAGTTCTTTTAAAGAAATGAGTCAAAGGATTATTCAATATTTGGATTACCCAATTCTAAGGCATATTCTAAATTCTGCCGGCATTGTTCGATTCCCAGAATCTCAATTTGAAATGGTTAGATTAGGGGTTGGACTTTATGGCATTGGCGCAAATAAATACGAACAAAGCAGATTGAAAAATGTAAGCACGCTTAAAACCAGCATTTCCCAAATTAGAAATGTAAAGCAGGGTGAATCCATTGGATACAGTAGAAAAGCTATTGCAGCTTCTGAAATGAAAATTGCAATTGTACCCATAGGATATGCGGATGGTTATAACAGGGGTTTAAGCAATGGAAAAGGAAAAATGTTTGTAAATGGAAAAGAAGCAAAGGTTGTTGGAAATGTATGCATGGATATGTGCATGATTGACATTACAGGGGTGAATGCTAAAGAAGGAGATGAGGTTATTGTATTTGGTGCCGAATATCCCATTACAGACATTGCATTGGAGCTCAATACAATTCCCTATGAAATACTCACCAATGTTTCAAGAAGGGTTAAAAGAATTTATTTTCATGAATAAAAGTGATCTATGGAGCCAATTTCAGTTGTAATAATCACTTACAATGAAGAAAAAAATATTGGGAGGTGTCTGGACTCTTTAAAGCATATTACTGATGATATTGTAGTGGTTGATTCTTTTTCAACAGATAAAACCATGGCCTTGTGTAAAAAAGCGGGAGTTAATTTTATACAAAAGCCCTGGAAAGGTTATTCATTAACAAAAAATTATGCCAATAGCCAGGCAAAACACGATTGGATTTTATCAATAGATGCAGATGAAGCACTTACAGAAGAACTGCAAATTTCTATTGAACAAGTTAAAAAACAGTTAAATTCCCAAAGTGTTTATAAATTCAACAGGCTAATGAATTACTGCGGAAAATGGATTTATCATTCAGGTTGGTATCCTGACACCAAAATAAGACTTTTTAACAAGAAAGAGGTATGCTGGGAAGGTGATATTCACGAAACCTTGACTGTTCCACCTCATTTTACTGAAATTCTTTTAAAAGGCGACTTGTTGCATTATAGCTATTATACTATTCAAGAGCATTTCAAGCAAGCTGAGCGGTTTGCTCACCTTGCCGCAGATGTTTTGCACAGAAAAGGAAAAAAATCGTCATGGGCTCTTATTTTCGCTAAAACAGGGTTTAAGTTTTTCAGGAACTTTTTTTTGAAAAAAGGATTTATGGATGGTCTTACGGGTTTTACTATTTGTAGGATAACGGCCTGGGAAACCTACCAGAAATATTGCAGATTGAAGGGCTTAAATGAAAGTCTTTAAAATAAAATTATTTTTCATCTCTTGCCCCTAACAATAAAAGGCTGTTAAAAAAGGCAAAGAAAGTTACTCCTGCCTGGGTTTCCAAAGTGTCCTCAGAGATCATAGAAAATATCGCAATTACAAAAAAGACAAGATAGAAGTAGTTTTTGCTGTTTTTCTCACTTATAAATGGATAAACAAGGGAAAATAAAAAGTAAATTAACCCAATTAAACCCAGGGCAACAGCAATGGCCAAAAATTGATTGTGGGATCGGTGCCTGAATTTTTCGTTTAACTGCGTGTTGTTATTTAAGTACTGATCACTAAATGCCCAAAGTGGATCACCTGTTCCTACGCCAGTTAATATATTCCCTTTAATTATGCCTAAAGCTGTTCGCCAAAATTCAAAACGCATGGATACAGAATGTCCACTGGGATCATATCCCTTAAAATACCAATCCACTTCCCAGATTACCTGTCTTATCCTGTCATGAAGGCTTGATTTTTCTTGATAATCAACATTTGCAACACCATTTTCAATGGCAATAATCTCCTCTTGGGTTAGGGTTTTCAATGCCTGGGCATCTTTTCTCAATCCTTTGGAAGTTAAAAAACGCATGATTGTGTATTTAATGAAATGTCCCTTCCTGTCGATACTGTCAAAAGCAATTTGGCTTCTTTGATTCCAGTTTTCAGTTAGTTCATTCATTGCGATATAAATACGCACGTAATTCCCGTTTTCAATTTCCTGATTTTCAATATCATGAATATAAACTTCTCCACCAGCAGAATAAATTTCCAACTCATCTAAGCTCAGACGCTTGGGGCTGTAAAAGTCTTTTATTTCCAGTGCAACATAAACGGGCGGAATAATTAGTATGCCAAAAAGAAATAAAAGCCCGAAAACTTTATATTTCCCAGGCTGTTTTATTACCCAGAAGAAAAATATAGTTAATGCAACAAAGGAAGTAATAATTAATCCGGTAAGGGATTCCATCAAAACAAGAAAACAAATTAACCATATTGCAGCAAGCCCGAATACATACTTCAAATTTTCATGTTTATTGAAAAAGAAATAGATTGCAATAAAAAATCCCATGGCGATCATCAAACTAAATCGAATGTTTGAAATGAACAAAGATATTTGTCTTATGTCCGTAATTTCCACTCCTGTAAGGCCAAGGAAAACTATTGTACTTGAAAGGGTTGCTATAAATACAGAAAGCAGAAAAAATTTCAATATCCAATTTATTTTTTCTTTTGATAAGCCAGGAGAAGAAGAAATAATGAGAGGAAGCAGCAACAAAGGAATTTTCTTTTTCACATCTTCTAATCCATAAACCCAATTGCTGGAATATAAAAGTCCGAATACATGAATAATAAAAACCCCGCTTAAAACCAAAGCAGTTTTGTTTTTCAGAAAAAGATTAAATTTAGCCTTCAAATTGCCGCCTACTATCCAATTCAGAATAAGAATTATTTGGGCAATACTCATTAAAAGGTTCGAAAATGGCATTACAACAGTAAGTAGAATGAGCCCGGCAAAATAAATATTGCTGTGATTAATTTTACTGTTGATTTGCATTATCTCTTAATAAATCAGATGATGGTAAAGATGAAAAAGTCTTCCATTGCTTGTTATTAAAGACAAAGGAAGACTTTTTAAATTAGTATTCTTATTTTTTTTCAACTTTAGTTTCCATGGCCTTTGTGCCATCCAAAATAGAAACATAAGTTTTGTTTTTCAATACCTCGAGGGCCTTTTGAATTTCAATGTCATATTTTATTGAAGCTTCAATTCTTCCTTTTTGATAATAATACCTTGAAACAATTTCGTTTTCAAGCAATTCCTTTATTTCATCTTTAAAAGTATAAAGGTCTTCTTTTTTATTTTTATTCACTTTGTTTTTCAGATTTTCATATTCAGTAGCGAAAGCATCAAAATATTTTTCTTTTTCGGCCGTGATTTTTAACTGCTCAACAATTTTTTCAGTTTGAGTTGAATATTCATAAGTTTTGTCATCAAGAAATTTAACAAAAGTATCATATTCCTCATCCGAGAGCTTAAATTTTGAAGCAGAGGGGATTGTTTGATTCTTATTTCTATAGATTGTTGCATAATCAAAAACAAGGGATTCACTCATTATGCTGGCCGTTACATTGGCATATTTTTTTTCCTCAGTTTCAATATCCGGAGCAATACCTTTTGCATCATAAACAATCCTGCCATTTTTAGTTTTAAATGGTTTAATTAATGAATCTGCAATGTTGGTAACTGTGCCATCCTCATTACGGTGGGCATAATCTAGTTTTTGGATTCCCCTTCCGCTGGGGATATAGTATTTGGCAACGGTAATCTTCATTTGGGCATTGTAACTCAAAGGCCTTGTTTGTTGAACAAGTCCTTTGCCATAAGTGCGCTGTCCGATTATTACTGCCCTGTCTAGGTCTTGAAGAGCGCCAGAAACAATTTCAGAAGCTGATGCTGAATTACGATCAGTAAGCACAGTAACTGGCATTTCAAGATCAAGGGGAGCATTTAAGCCTTTATGTATTTTGTCCCAGTCTTTTACTTTTCCTTTAGTACTAACTACTTCCTGACCTTTTTCGGCAAAAACATTTACAATATTAACCGATTCCCTGAGTAATCCCCCACCATTTCCTCTTAAATCAAAAACAAGGTTTTTCATATTGTGTTTTTCCTTAAGTTCGGTAAAGGCTTCCTTGAATTCTTTGCTTGCAGTCTCAGTAAAGCCGCTAAGTTTAATATATCCGGTTTTCTCGTCAATCATTCCGTAATATGGAACATTGTCAATTTTTATTTCCTGCCGTATAATGGTTTTTTCAAGTAGCTCCGCTTCAGAAGATCTTTTAACAACTATTTTAACACTTGTGTTAGGCTGTCCTTTTAGGATTTTGCTAATATCACTGGTCGATTTTCCTTTTGCAGATTTGCCATTTACTTCCAAAATAATATCTCCGGCCATTAAGCCTGCTTTTTGTGCAGGGAAGCCCTCGTAAGGTTCAGCAACTACTACATAATCGCCCTTTTGCCTGATAAGTGCACCTACGCCACCATATTCACCCGTAGTCATAAAACGATAGTCTTCAATGTCCGACTCAGGAATGTAATTTGTATAAGGATCAAGGGACTCAAGCATTGCATCAATGCCTTTTTTCATCAGTTCTCCAGGATTTGTATCATCCACATAATAAATATTAAGCTCCCTGAACATTGTAGCGAAAATATCAAGGTTCTTTGAAACCTCAAATTGATTGTCAACAAAGCTGATTGTAAAGAAGGATGTAACAGAAATAGCCGCAATAACTATAAAAACTTTTTGCTTGCGAAGTATTTGTTTGAATTTATCTTTCATAATAGGAATTTTATATTGTTTTAGGGAATTGGGTCATACCCACTGCCACCCCAAGGGTTACAGGAAATCAGTCTTTTAATTGTTAAATATATGCCTTTAAATGTTCCGTGTTTTTTTAAAGCCTGAATACTATATTCCGAACAAGTGGGTGTATACCGACAAGAAGGTGTAGTATAAGGCGAAATAAATATCCTGTACCCTTTAATCAACAAGATAAAAAAACTACTGATTATTTTTTGCATATTCAACCATTAAACGTTCTAGCAATTGAATTATTTTTGTTTCTGTATCAATATATGAAATTTCTTCTTTCCCTGAAAATAGAATAACAGCCGAACAGCTTAGTTTTTGATTAATTATGGCTTCTTGAAAACGGTATTTGTTTTTCCTGTATCCCTCTCGGATTCTTCTCTTAATCTTATTTCTTAATACAGCTTTTTTGATATTTCTTTTGGGTACTGCAATTAGGATCTGAACTGGAAATGTATCGTTGTCGTCTTTTTTTTCCCACAACATTTTTAAGGGATAAGCTTTTATAACATTTCCTTTTTCAAATAATTCCTTTATTTGATTTCTATTGCATAAACGTTCCTCTTTTTTAAATGTTTGCGGCATTTTATTTTTTAATGTCCTGATAAAGAAGGTCTTTTACAGTCGTTTTTTATTTAATGAACAAAAAATCAGGGATTCTATTCAAAAGTATGAAAAGGACAGAAAATAAATGTTCTTAAATTAGAAAAGAACTATTTGTTAGCTTTAACTATATATTGTTCAAGAGCCATAGTCATTGAAGGTGTAGATGGGGTAGGGGCTGGAATATCCACTTTTAATCCTGCTGCAACTGCTGCTTTAAGGGTAGTTGATCCAAAGGCAGCTATCCTTGTTTTCTTTTGTTTAAAGTCAGGAAAGTTTTTGTATAAGGATTCAATATCTGCCGGACTGAAAAAAACCAGAATATCATAATTTACATCTGAAAGATCTTTTAAATCACTACAAACGGTGTTGTAAAAAATAGCTTTTGTAAATTTGATGTTGCTTTTCTTTAACACTTCAGTTATTCCCTGTTTATGGATATCGGCAACAGGTAAAAGAAATGTGTCTTCGGAATGTTTTTTTATTACTTCCATTAAATCACTAAATGTTTGTTTGCCGAAGAATATTTTCCTTTTTCTATAAAGTACATATTTTTGAAGGTAATATGCAGTAGATTCGCTAATGCAAAAATACTTTAAAGAATCAGGAACAGTAACACGCATTTCGGCACACATTCTAAAAAAATGATCAACAGCACTCCTGCTAGTTAGAATTACAGCTGTATGCTCAGCAATATTGATTTTTGCCTTCCTGAATTCTGATGCAGGAACACCTTTTATATGTATAAATGGCCTGAAATCGATTTTAATATTAAATTTATTGGCAAGATCAAAATAAGGTGACTTTTCAGTTTCAGGCTTTGGTTGAGTAACCAGTATACTTTTAACTTTCATCTGAATATTAATTTATTTTAAACACATTAGATTGCTTTTTGAAAACATAGATTCAGAAAGAAATTTTAGTGAATTTTCAATGAATTCTTTTAATTTGACCCTGCTAAATTAACTCCAATCTAAAACTTAAAAATTTGAACATAAGGATTATTGGTATAATTTCAAGGGCGCAAAGATACAAAAATATATAGTAAGAAGAGGTACCTTGTTCCGAATTCCCCAAAATATATAAGCGCTGAAGCAAAAAACAGAAAGTTAGTCCAATTATGACTGTTCCGGTTATAAATAAAAATTGAACAGGAATAAGGTTTGCATATTGGATTCCTATAACAATTGGTAAAAGAATAATATTGAGAATATTAAAAAACAAAATCATGTTAAAAATATAACCAGAAGTTATTTTGTTTGAATTGAATATAAAACCTGAGATTTTTACAATAAATATTTTTAATAAAAAACTACCTAATACAAGGGCAAGTATTTTTAAATATAAATAGTCAGAAAAAAAAGAAAAAGAAATTTTAATATTTAAGCCATAATGTTCAATTATCTGGTATAAAAAAGTAGTGGTTATAAGTAAGCTTGCAACAAGCATAATTGAATATATTTGCTCACTTACTGCTTTTTCCTTTTGAAGCATTTGAATATTAAACCGAAGATTAAAAAAAGAAATAAAGTACTTCTTGAATTGCTTATAATACACCACTTTTACCAAAGCGAATAATCCAAGAATAATCAGAAATGCGCCAATCATTCCATCCTGGTTTTTTTTGATAAAAATTGGTTCTTGGCTTTTTGCCTGCAAAGCATGACCAGTAAAAAGAGATGTAGAACGCTGAATTGTAGTTTCCCTAACCTCTGTCTTGTAAATCTGGCTCCAGTCGCTTTTAATGCTATCATAAAAATGAAGGGAGGTAAAATTTGATCCTTCTATTTTCACCGGAACAGAATCGGTGACATTTACTGCCTCGTTGTTTTCTTCCTTTATTTGATTTTCTATTGTTTTAGCACTGATTGTTTTTATCGGGGTTTGTTCCTGTGCTTTTGGTTTTGCTTTTGGCTTTTCATTTTCTACAGTTATTTTCTTTATTACTGAAGGTTTAATGACTTGATTTTTATCTTTTTCTTTTTCAGCCGGCTCTGTGCCAAAATCATAAAATTCTTCAACCCTTCCAACTGGAATGTCAGGAACAAACAAAGTAGACTTAAGCGTATCTTGTGAATAAATAGTAGGCAAAAAGAAAGGCAAAGTTCGTGGATGAGTTAAATAAGTTACAAAAATACGCAGTTCAATTCGAAAAATTGTACAAGGAGCTTAAATATTGAACACTCTTGAAATATTAAACCCGAATTTATAGCCACCATTTCTCCAGCTGTCACGCGTATTTGGAATAAAATCATTTTCAATTATGCCAGCTGAATTGGAAAGATTCAAATGGAAAACATGTCCACCAGTTTCAATTTCAATGCCTATAGAAAGTGGATTGTAGTAAGCCCTGTTTGGATTATTTATCCGGTAATCAGAAAAATTATAGAAATAATCGGCAACAAGGATAGTGCGATGAGTTAATTTTATTCTTCCTGCTACACCAATTGAATAAATATCATTTGTTTCAAAAGCATTGTTAGCAGGATTAACAAAATTATCAACTAGATTACGATGTGAATATGTTGGCAATAAAGCAAGGGAAAGTCGATCAGTGAATTTTCTGGCAACAATAATCTGGTGAACATAGGATAATCGGTGTTCGAATTTTTTGTATCGTTCATCCAGGTCCCTTTCAGGTGTAAATGCCATAATGGAAAAAAGAGTAACGGAAACAGGCATTGATTTAGTGGATTGCTCAAGTAATTTGTATTTGATTGAACCATCCAGGTGTTCCATAGTTTTACTCCTGCCAATACCAATTTGTAACTTATCGCAAATGCCGTAATCAAAAGAAAAACGAATGTTTGAAGCATTGTCAAACCCCCAAAGAGTATGTCCACCGCCACTTTGAGAGCCAATGTTTCCAAACCTATGCGTTATACGAAAATCCAGAACACGTTTTTTTACAGTTTCGTTTGTTTGCGCGTTAATAACCTTGAGTGCCTTAAATGTTGCGAATACTTTTTCATTGCTTGCTTCATTTTCACCCATTAGTTCAAGAAGGTCTTCCTGGGAAGAAACGCTCAGCGTTGCAAATAGTGTGAAAAACAGGATTAGAGAAAAATATTTCATTTGTATGTATTTAGATAATCTTAATTATGAAAAAAAGGAAAATGGATAGGTGGAATATTAGGATTTATTTGCTATTCTATTTTGGTTCATAATTAAAAACAGCTGTAACTTCAACGGATTCAGCAATGTTTTTAACAACGGCTTTTGGGATCTTTATTTTATGATCTTTTAAATCAATCCCAAATTTGGTGTTCAGTGTAAGTGCATTGTTTTTTATATCCAGGGTTCCCTCTAATGTTCTTTTTTGTTTTACTCCGTGTACTTCAAGCTCTCCAATTGCGGTAACTTTATAGGATCCGTTTTTTGAATAATCAATTGCTTCAATAATGCTACCTTTGAAAATTGCAGTTTTATATTTGTCGCTTTCCATGTAGTTTTCATTGAAATGCTCTTCCATAAGTGCCTTTTCAAATTTAAATGCTCGTATTCCAAACACAACTACAATTTCATTTGTTTTGGAATTTATAATTGATTTTCCCTCTTTATTTAAGGCATAAATATCTTCAAGTGGCGCTTTTGAAAAAAAAGAAACTTCTCCTGAAACAGAGTTAAAAAGATGCTGTGCCTGAATAATGTATGGCAAAATCAAGAATAGAAGGAGTAGGATTCTTTTCATAATAGAATTAGATAGATTTTTTTAGTGCATTTAAATTAATTTTCCTTACTTCCACTAGTAATCCAACATTCGAACTTTGCTATATCTTCGGCGGACAAAGGGCTTCCTGAAGGCATGTCCTTTTTTGTCACCACCCGTTCCCTCAAAGATCCATTATCAACTTTTGTTTTTACTCCCAGGTAAGTTGTGTAATCTCCATTTGGGGAGCCACTGTTATGACAGCCATTAATCGAGCAACGACTGTTAATAATAGGTTTGATGTCTGAATTATAAGAATAATTTTCTAAAGTACAATCAAACTTAGTATCTTCTGTCTTTTTCTTTGAGCAGGATTCCGTAAAAAAAAGTACAAGGGATAAAAAAAATATAAAATGAATACATTTCATAAAGAATAATTTGCTTTTGGATTTAAAAAAGAAAATCAACAATCTTTTTTAGAAACAGTTATTACCCCGCTCATACTAGGAGCATGAGGAGTACAAACATAATTATAAACGCCTTCAACCTGAAGAATGTATGTGAATGATTTATTGTTTTCACTTATATTGGCATCCCAAACAACTGCACCTGTTGGAATATCGGGTTTAGAAGTTGTGGTATGTCCTCCGGATTCCCAAATCCACTCAATAGTATCACCAACAGTTGCGGATACATTTGCTGGCAAAAATTTATAATCCGAAACACCTATTGTTATTTTTTTTGAAACAACTTCACATACATGAACATGAACTACAGGAATTTCAAACCTGTCATAAGTGCATGAAGAAAAAACCATTGCAAAAATACAAACAACAATTAAAGGAATCAGAAAAGCTCTTTTGATGTTTTTCAAATCCATAGTTAATTTTTTACAATACGAATTGTGTTTTTATTCTGATTTTGATTAGTAAGTGTAACAAAATAAATTCCATTAGGAATTGAACCTATTTCAGGAAAATTACTTTCGTCAATTATGGTGATTTTGTTGTTTAAATTAACTGAGATGATTTTTTTTCCCAATATATCTGTAATAATGGCCTCATTGTAATCACTTCCTTTTTTGTCTATGTGAATAGAATTAATAAAAGGGTTAGGATAAATGGAAACATCTTTAGCTGTTTTAGCTGTAGATGCTACCCCTAATGGTTCACTTGCAGTAAATGATCCCGCCATACTAGCAATATGAAAGGAACACTGATAATTATAGGTTCCCACATGGGTAACTTTATAATCAAAGCTGGTGTTGGTTGAATTCATTGGATTATCCCAGGAGCTTGCTCCAGTTGGCACGGAAGTGGAAGTTGTAGTATGAGACCCACCTGACCAGGTCCATCTTACGGTATCCCCAACAAAAACACTAGGTAATGAAGAGGGCGAAAACGAAAAATCGGCTACATTAACCTGATGAATTGTTGCTTTTGCTGAAAAAACCAGAATTAAGCAAAGCATAGGTAAAGTAATAGCTTGAAGAAGAATTTGTATGTTTTTTTTCATAATTTATTTATTGGTTTTTTATAAAATTCAAACTTTATTCATTAACCTCTAATAAACAAGGTTTTAACAAATGTAATAAATAATCCTGTTTATATAAAAAAAGATTAATTTTGTCATCGTAAATTTTAAGATATGGCCACAGATAGATTTCAAGCTCCTGATTATTTCCAAATGGATGAGCTGCTTACAGATGAACATAAATTAGTACGTGATACAGTGCGTGCATGGGTTAAAAAAGAGGTATCTCCAATTATAGAGGAAGCTTGCCAGAAAGCTGAATTCCCAAGGCAATTAATCAAAGGGCTGGCTGAGGTAGGTGCTTTTGGCCCTTATATTCCCCAAGAATATGGTGGAGCTGGTTTGGATCAAATATCCTATGGATTAATTATGCAGGAACTCGAAAGAGGAGATTCTGGAATCAGATCAACAGCCTCTGTTCAAAGTTCACTGGTAATGTATCCCATTTATACTTTTGGAACAGAAGAACAAAAAAGAAAATTTCTTCCAAAACTTGCAGCAGGTGAAATGTTGGGTTGTTTTGGATTAACAGAGCCTGATCATGGTTCAAATCCTTCAGGAATGATCTCAAATATTAAAGACAAAGGGGATTATTATTTATTGAACGGGGCTAAAATGTGGATTTCAAACGCCCCTTATGCAGATATTGCAGTAGTTTGGGCTAAAGATGAGCAAGGTGCAATAAGGGGAATGATTGTGGAAAGAGGAATGAATGGATTCACAACACCGGAAACTCATGGAAAATGGTCTTTAAGAGCGAGTGCTACAGGAGAACTTGTTTTTGACAATGTTAAAATTCCAAAAGAAAATATTTTTCCTGATGTTAAGGGATTGAAAGGTCCTTTGAGTTGTCTTAACTCTGCCCGCTATGGTATTGCCTGGGGTGGAATAGGTGCAGCAATGGATTGTTATGATTCTGCATTAAGGTATTCAAAGGAAAGAATCCAATTCGGTAAACCCATTGGAGGTTTTCAGCTTACTCAAAAAAAACTGGCTGAAATGATTACAGAAATCACAAAGGCTCAATTGCTAACCTGGAGACTGGGTGTACTCAAAAATGAACACCGTGCCACACCTGCTCAAATTTCAATGGCAAAACGCAACAATGTTAATATGGCATTAGAAATTGCGCGTCAAGCAAGGCAAATACATGGTGGTATGGGCATAACCGGAGAATTTCCAATAATGCGTCATATGATGAACCTGGAATCGGTAATTACCTATGAGGGTACTCATGATATTCATTTACTCATTACAGGAATGGATGTTACCGGAATCAGCGCTTTTGAATAAACAAGAGTTTAAATAAATCAATAATAATATTATTTATTGATTATGGATAATACAACAAGTGCTATTGCCAGAACTAAAAAGATGTGCATAATAGCCCCTATGCCAATTAGGAAAAAACCAACAATCCAGATTAAAAATGAATTAACGGCAAAAGTTGAAGTAAGTCTGTCAAATTTTGGCCCTTGATAAGGTTTGGGTATTTTAACTTTTCTTTTAACCACCAAATTTAGTTGTTCGCTTTTTCTGACTTCAACTTTTGATTGCTTTGGAAAAGGCTTTTTAAAATTCTTTTTATCATTCTTTACAAGAACAATATGTTCTTTTGGCACAAGTAAAGAATCAGGTAATATCACCAGCTCTTCTAATGGAGGTTCAGGGCGTACAATACGGTTTGTGAATTCATCTTTTAAACTAATATCAGAGTATTGGTAACTCTTTAGACCAGTATATCTGGCTGAACTACAGCTATTGATCAAGGATAAAAACAGTATTGAAATACAAAAAGAGAAAAACAAGTAGTGCTTTTTTTTCATTTTCAAGATAGGTATAAATGCATATCATTTATTTTTAGTCTTGAAAATTTCCTGCCTATGAAAAATTCACTTTTTTGTTTGCGTAATTTCTATTAACTACAAGCCTTTGATGGGATTTTTCAAAGCATTGATATTTGTTTTTTTCGTAAGCATTTCCACAAAATGGGGTTATTTAAACCATGGCTTTGGTTTAAAATTAGAGGGTAATAAAAATTTATTCCTGAAGTTTTAAGGTTCAAATTTAAAGTCAAAAAAGCGATCGTATAATCTAATCCGGATTAAATTAAAACCACTCTTTTAAAAATAGAAAATAAGATGATTTTTTTTATGGCATATTTTTACTATCCAAATAGGATAACCTGCCTGGTATGGGAATTTTAACAGGTGGACAAAAGCTTGTATTTGGGGGAATTTCTGCCCCAATTGTGGAATTTTTTTCTCGGAAACAAAAATAAATATTTGAGGTGATAAATTTAATTTTATTGTAACTCATTAACATTCTATTGGTTTGCTTAATGCTGCAAATGTAAATTAAACTGTGGCAAGAATGTTTCATAAAGGAAAATACAGTAATAATTAAAGGATTAACTAAAACTAATTTATTATGAAATCTATACTTACCACCAAAAGCAAAAAAAACTTTACAGGAAAAAATGAAATTATTATATTGAATTTTACAGAAGATGATAACATTGATGATTTAATAAGGGAGTTTGAGGAAGATAAGATGCTTTCAAGAGAAAACGAAGCAATTAATATGGTTACAGAAATTAATTTCTTAAACAGCATCAGGTTTAATAACCTTTCAAGAGTAGCATAATTAAAAATAATCAATAATTAAATCAGTAAAAATGAGCACGGTTAAAATAAAAGGTAACTGGAACAGTCAAAAAGCAAAGATAAAAAGTCAGCTTTCGAATTTTAATAACACAGAGGATTTATATAATGTGGAAGAAGAAATATTGAAAAATATTGAAACGGAAAATGCAAAAAAGGGTAAGAAAAAGAATAATTTTAAAAGAGAAGTTGAGTGGTAAATATTTAAAAAACTAAATGAATTAAAAAAATGGAAAATCAAAATCAAAATAAAAATAATTTTTTGTTCACTTTTTTGGCTGGAGCTGCAGCCGGAGCTGTATTGGGAATTTTGTATGCTCCCGATAAAGGAGAAACAACAAGAAAAAAAATAAGCGATCAGGCTAAAGATTTTACAGATAATTTGGAGGAATCTGGAAGCAAAGTAATGGGATCCCTTGATGATATTATGGGAAGGGTTGTTAATATGTTTTCTGAACTTAAAGGTGGAGAATGGATGTCTGCAGGAATAGATGCAATATGGTTAAAAGGAAACTGGAACGATATAAAAGGAAAATTAAAGAAAAAGTATGCAAATTTAACGGATGAGGATCTTAATTACGTGAGCGGGATGGAAAATGAGCTGATCGGAAAGCTACAGAAAAAGTTAGGAAAAACCAAGGACGATATCATAGATTTGATTAATAATTTTCGTTCTGAGAAGCAATCCCAGCATTAATTACAATTAAAAACAATAGAAATGAAAACGAACAATAAATTCATATTTTCTTTACTTATAGGTGCTGCGGCGGGAGCGGTGTATGGCTTTTTATTTACAACTAAAAAAGGCAGGTATTTAAGAGAAGATATCGCATACTCAGCAAAAAGGGCAGCGTATAATATAAAAGAGAAAACTATGCAAGGAGTTGATATGATCGCAGAAAAAACTTCTGACATATCAGGACAGTTTAGAACAAATACAGAAGATATTGCGGATGAATTCAAGGGTGGATTTGGAAGGGCAAAATCAACTGCAAGACAATATGTAGAAAAGACAGACAAAAGAAAAAAATAATAAAAAACAAAAAATGTTATTTCCCCTGCAATTGAGTCTGGCAGGGGAATTTTTTATAGAAGCTATGGAAGACATAAAACCTAAATTGGATACTCTGGTTGACCATATTAGAGCATACATAAACAATCGAATTGAAATTGCCAGACTAATGGCAATCGAGAAAGGGGCACTTGTAATTTCAAATGTTGTTTCCACTTTTGTTCTTGGCCTATTGTTTCTGTTTTTTATTATTTTTATTAGTATCACAATTGCCTTTGTGCTTTCTTTATTGATAGGAATTAATTACATAGGCTTTTTAATTGTTTCTGTAATTTATTTGCTGGCGGCTTTATTGTTGCTTTGGCGAAGAGATAAATGGATGATTGAACCCATTTCTAATGTGTTTATTAGGTCTGTTATGCAAGATAATAACAAAAAACATGATTAGTAAAATTGTAACTATTCAGCATTTGAGATTAGAGATCTTAAGGAGAAAAACCTTAGGAAAGAAACAGACCGAACTTATAAAAAACGATTTTCAGGAATTAAAACATAGCTTAGGCCCCTTAAACCTGGTTCAAAACGCTTTTACAAACAAAGCGATTACCACCACATTATTATCCTCAACTGCTTTTTTTACTTTATCTGTTACAGCACGAAATGCATTATTAAATAAGACATCAGGAATAATTAAGGATGCCCTAGGTTACATCCTTCCAAAAGTTACTTCCAAAATTTCCTCAGAACTATCTCATATTGCTTTTTCAAAATTAAAAGCAATATTCTCTAAAGAAAACATTTTGCAATAAGCAATTTAAAATTAGCACCACCATACTTTTGCTCCCCGGCATGACTTTTTCTAAATCAAGTTCTTTTTTAATAAAAAACGCATTGGTTTTTTTATTAAAAAACTTAAAGGGATAAAAAATGGTCGAAATGGATTATCTTTTTTATCTTCCTTCTGATACTTTATTTACTTATTGTGAGTAAACAAATTCCTAAAGTAAAAAAGGATATAAACAAAACAACAGATTAATAACAAAGGCTAATCAGGACTATGTCCTTTATTGGAGCTTTCTTTCTACGGCATAATGTTTTTATATTCTTTATTCAAGATTGTAATTTAAAACTCTTTGCTTTGAAAACGCACCTCATATTCATATTTTTATTTCAGTTGTTTTTTTTTCCACTAAAAGCTGGTGAGATCAATGTAAACAGACAAACCTTGATTCTGAAAACAGGTGGCAATAAATCAACTACAGTTTCTTTTTTACAAAAAGAAGCTCCTCCATTGGATGAGAGTAAACTGTTTTTTCATTCTTCAACCCCAAATGTATTATACAATATTAAATCCAACAGGGATGTCAAAGGCATTGCTTTGTTGGGCAGTGAAAAAGTTAATATGTCAAAATTAAAACACCGACTTTTTAATTTTTGCCAGGACACTTTTGATATCACAGCTCAATCAAATCCTCCATTCATTTCCTTTCAAAACAAGGAATTCATGGCAAACAATATTTATTATGATTTAGATAAATGCGAAATTAGGATTGAAGCGGCAATCGAATTGGATAAAATTGCTTTAATCATGATTGATAACCAAGAAATCAGGGTAGAAATGGGAGCCCATACAGATTCAAGGGCAAGTGATGAATACAACTTTTGCTTGTCTCAAAAAAGAGCGAAGGCAGCATTGGATTATTTAGTGTGCAAGGGTGTTAACAAAGAGAAAATAAGTGCCATTGGTTATGGCAAAACCAAACTTATAAATGATTGCAGCCAACCAAATAGTTGTTCTGAATTAGAGCATCAGGCGAATAGAAGAATAGAAATAAAACTGATTTTTGAACAGGTATTGCCAGTGAAATACACTAAAAATGAAACAATACTGGGATCTGAAGAATTGTAAAATGGGTATGATTTTTATATTAATTAGTGCAATAAGAGAAAAGAATATTAATTAATAATTAAAGAAAATGAAAATAGGAAGAATATTTGTTGCTTTACTTTCTGGACTTGCAACCGGTGTTATATATGGCATATTATATGCACCAGGGAAAGGATCCGAAACACGTAAAAGGATTTCTGAATCATCCAAAAAACTGGCTGTGGATGGAGTGGATGCAGTAAAAGAATTAGGCCAAAAAATCACACATTTTTCTCATTTGGGAAATGGACATAATGGCCATGAGAAAAATGAATAAAAAAGAATATTTATATTAGCCATTTCAGGATTAAAGTTGGAAACAATTTAACCCAATACGCTAACAACACTTCAAACAGGTAATTGGACAGGACTGTAAAGACTTGGAAAATTCAATAAACCTTTTGTATTTAGCAGCTGAATTTCTTTTCTATTTATTTAAAAAATAAATATTTTCTATGCGCCTATTGTTTTTCACTTGAATTTCTTTTCTCTAACTTAAAGAAAAAGTTTTCTGGAGGTGCATTAAAAAATATTTAGAAAGTGAGTGATGCGGAAATTGCTTTTTTTAAATAAGGCCAAATATTTTTATGCGTATTTTCTATGCGCCTTTTTTTTTTCAGTTAAATTTCTTTTCTCCTATTTAAAGAAAAAGATTTTTTCAAGGTGTTTTTATAAGAAAATATCCTTGTAGAAAAGGGTGAAGGAGAAATCACTTGTTTTTAAATAAGGCCAAATATTTTATGTATTAAAAACACGATTTGCTTTTTTAACAGATTTTAAAAAAAAATTGTTTTTAAATCTGTTTCAGTTTTTCGACAAATGAATTAGCAATAAAAATGTTAAAGATTTAAGAACAAGTGAAAACTTTTTCTGTTCAAAAGGAATAATTTCCATTGTTGTCATATGAAAATTTCAGTTCTTTTTTGTCTTGTTCAAACCTGTCAAATCCAATCTTTAAATTGGCCCAAAAGTAGAGCAATTCAGGATTGTTCTTATACTTTGTTTTGTTTGTATTAAAATTCTGATCCGTCATTTTAAATGGAAAAATGTAAACAGGAATTCGTAATTGGCCATTGTTTCTTGCTTGAATAGCAAACAAATAGATTTCCTTGATTTTATCATCTGTCATTGGAAGACAACCTATTGTTACACATGAACCATGAATAAAAATATCTCCCCCAAGATTAGTTGAATTGCTTTTTTTCTTGTCGGCTTGATTTGGATAATTTATTCCAAGTGACAAATAAAAATTACTAACAGGATTGTATCTGTCTATATGATAAAATCCTTCGGGCACCTGAAAATCGCCTTGTTTTCTTTTTGGACCCAATACTCCAGAACTTGCACAAATACCATAGGCTGAAATTTTTTTATAGGATGATTCATTCTTTTTTTGGCGTAAATTTCAAGGGTTTGTTCTTCTTTAAAGGCTGTTGCTAATATGTTTAACTCCCCAGGATTTATGCCACTTCCATTTAATTTTTCTGTTATAACATTTTGCTTTTCAGTAAATGCTGTTTTTACCCGAACAAACTTTTTTTGCTCACTTAAAAAATCTGTGTAAAAAGGAAAAGCTGTAAAAAGTATAGTTAATAGAAGTATGAATGTGCTTTTCATATGTATCTAATTTGTTTTTTAACTGTCATACCGATTTATCGGGAGCCATGTTATTCATTAGCGTTTGTGAACGCTTCGTGCAGGCTATTACATAAATATAAAAGAGTCTTTTTTATTTTCAAAAATCGGTTTAATTTCAAATTTAAAAATGTTTTTAATAATTTATTCCATCCCTTACTTTTTATTTATTTTAAGTGGCATGGTTTTTCTGTTTTTTTAATTAAAACAGTTTAAATAAAAAAATGGAGTTATGAAATAGCCATGCACGAACCGTTCACAACGCTAATGAATATAACATGGCTTTACCATATGACAGTTGAAAAACAAATAGATACATATGAAAAAATTAAAATTCTTATCCCCAATATTAACCCTGTTATTTGTTTTTCTTATTTCAACACTTACCGCACAGGATAATAAAACCAAGCAAGAAACTGACGACAACAAACAAGTACCTGAAACAAAATTTGAGGTATTTGTTGATTCTGTTCAAAGAAAAATGGACCAGGTGGATAGCGAAATAGCACGAATTGAAAAACAAATATCAGATGCATTTAAAGATGAACAATACAAACAGGCAATAAGGGAGCTTGATGAAAATCAAAGAGAACTAAGAAGAGTAGTAACTCAATATAATCGAGCAGTAGAAGCGGGCATTGAGCAGGAATCAAAAGAGTTGGCAGACAAAATAAACATTCTGATGGATGATATTGAATCAGATTTGAAACAATTAAGAAACAACACGAACCAGGAAAATAGTGAAGAAAAAAGCTTTCCTGATTAAAAAAGTTTATTTTAATTTTAAAAGGG
Organism: Bacteroidota bacterium; assembly: GCA_013696965.1. Lineage (NCBI taxonomy): Bacteria > Pseudomonadati > Bacteroidota > Bacteroidota bacterium. The sequence goes on from JACCXN010000014.1 coordinate 40,994, forward strand.
CAGTTTCCAAAATAGGATCTTTTCCGTTTTTTTCCTCTTGTTCATTAATGTAAACTAAAACATGGGGTGCAATTCCATTTTCCACATTTTCTTTTTCAAGAGAAAGTGTGCGGGTAGTTGGAAAACCAATAATCCAACCATTAGGCATTTCAGTATGCATTGGTATTCCTCCTCCACCTCCAGTAGTGTCGCCCATAATAGTGACTTGAGGCAGGGCTTTAAACATTAAAGTAAGATCATTGGCAGCACTAAAACACATCCTATTCACTAATAAAACAACAGGTTTGGTATAGGCATTTTCTCCAGAAGAGGTGAGAAAGTAAGGAATTGGTGAAGTGAAATCATCATGTCCCGGACCTTTTTTAAACAGCCAATAACCTATAAGTTTGTTTTGAGGGTTAAATCGCGCAGCTACTCTTTCTGCACTTAACACCTCCCCTCCTGGATTGTTCCTTATATCCACAATAAGGCCTTTTGTGTTATTTAAATATTTCATTACTATATCAAGATGCTCTGGTTGCACAGATTCCGATAAATTCCCATAATAAATATACCCTGTTGAATCAATTATAGTGTAGATTAACGGACCTGTTGTTAAATAATTTTTAAGGTAATTATCCAGTAAAACTTCCCTATTGAAATTTTTGGGTGCTTTTAAAAACCATCCCCAATAAACACTCCTAAAAGGAGATGAAATGGTTATATGGCCATCCTCTAATTTAACCATTATCTCTGTAAATAGGTTAAAGAGAATTGTGTCATGAATGGAATTATTAACCCTTGGGCGATAAATTGTATAAATAGAATCCCAATCAATGTTTTTGTATGAAAAATTGGCATATTTCTCATCAAAAGAATTCCAGAAAAATTCAAAATTATTCTCTTGTGAATCAACAGGATCAGGCGGAATCAGTATTTTTTCGCAACCTGTTGTTGTACAAAAAAACAGCAGAATAAGCACTCGTTTTTTCATCTCAATTTAATTAGCATAGATAACATGATTTTATGCCCTGCAAATAAAACCGGATTTTCTGTTTTTAGGGAATAAAAGTCCCATTCATAAGCCAATCCCAGTAAATGTTGTTTAAAAACGGGATAATCAACCGAAAAGCGGCTATTAATACGAATAAACCTGTTAAAGGACATGAACTTAATACTTTTTAAATAAGCATCTGAAACTTCAGCGGGAAAGGTTTGCAATCCATCAGGAAGGGGTGAAGCGTAAGCGGGTCGGATTACACCGGAAAAAGCAGGAATAACAAGGGAGCCGGATAAAACAAATGTCTTTTCATGTGCCGGAATTTCATAATTCATTAGGGCTACCACTCCTGCCCAATGAATAATATCATAATTATGCGCACTATTTAAAAAAAAAGGTTGATATCTGTAGGCAGAAAAAAAACCGAGACCTCCACCCAGAAATACTGTGTACTTTTCCTTTTTAATAATGCCCCTTAAATGCTTGTAGCTAATTTCAACAATACCATTATGCAAAATACCCGCTTCGGTTTTCTTATGTTTTATTTTTCCATAACCAAGATTCAAATCAATCGAATTAATTTTTTCTTCGGTGAAAGTTTGATAAGTAAAAGAAGAAAAGTATCCCTTTCCTGAATAAAGAAATGGAGACATCCCCTTGTCACGAACGCCCAGGTATCCAATGCCTAACCCGGCATTAAAAATGCTTTTTGTTTCTTGGGCTTTTAAAAAGCAGGGCAAAACAAGCAGGATAAGCAAAGGGTATTTGAAAAGGATCTTTTTCAATTCTTGTATAATTTTATCTTCTATAAAGATAAACTTTTAAAATAGTTTATTTGCTAAATGATTTTTCAAGTATTTTAAACCTTTAAAATGCTTCTTTAATTTTACTTTTAATTTGTATTATTAGGAAAGTCCCCAATTCATTATCATTAAATTCCTAATTTCGTAAAATGGAAAAGGAACAAACGTATCCAGTTGAATTTTTACTGCGAATGGAGTTGTTGTTGGGAGATGAATATCCTGAATTTTTAAAGGCATTAGACCAACCTGCACCTGTTTCGGTGAGGGTAAACCCCTATAAAAACAATGAATTATTTGTGAATTCAGAAAGGATACCTTGGTGTAAAGATGGATATTATCTGGCAACAAGGCCCGTTTTTACAATTGATCCTGTTTTTCAGGCTGGGGGCTATTATGTTCAGGAGGCATCCTCTATGTTTTTGGAACAGGTAATAACGCATCTTGAATTAAAGCAAAGAAATATAACAGTTCTTGATTTAAGTGCAGCCCCAGGAGGCAAAAGCACTCATCTTCTTTCATTGTTGTCAAAAGAAAGTTTGTTGGTTGCTAATGAAGTAATCAAATCAAGGGTTAGTGTGCTTGAAGAAAATATTGTAAAGTGGGGATGTAGTAATTTCGTTATTACCAATAATGACCCTTCAGATTTCACTGAATTAACAGGCTTTTTTGATGTTATTTTGGTTGATGCCCCTTGTTCAGGTGAAGGAATGTTCAGAAAGGATAAACAGGCATCCAAACATTGGAATCCCTCTAATGTTGATTTATGTGTTTCCAGGCAAAATAGGATAATCAATGATATTTTACCTGCATTAAAACCAGACGGATATTTAATTTACAGTACTTGTACCTGGAATGAGCAGGAAAATGAAAACAACATCAAGAACATTGTAGGCTCCAATGATCTTTCTTCTGTTCGGATACCCCTTCAAAAACAATGGGGAGTTGTGGAAACTAAAACAGATGTGGATAATGAATTAATTTATTCTTACCGGTTTTATCCACATAAATTAAATGGGGAAGGATTTTTTATTTCCTGTCTTAAAAAAGCAGGAATAAATGATGAGGTTTATGGAAAGAAAATAAAAAAATCGCAAATTCCATTCGCTTCGGTAAAAGATAAAAATGTGATAGCAAAGTGGCTAACTTACCCAGATAATTTTGAATTCCTGATAATCAATGAACAACTCTTTGCAATAAAGAAAACGTACTTTGAAAATTTTTTGCAATTAAAGGGAAGTTTGTATTTGAAATCTGCAGGATTGAATATGGGCAAAGTAATAAGGGATGAGCTAATACCATCTCATGATTTAGCTTTAAGTGTTGAAATCGCAAGTGATGTTCCCTTTATTGAACTTGATTTGAAACAAGCAATCGATTATTTAAGAAAAGTGGATATAGTTCTTGAAACTTCAACTATGCAGGGATGGGTAATTGTTAAATATAAGGGCTTGAGCTTGGGATGGGTAAAAGTACTCAAGAACAGGATAAACAATTATTTCCCAAAAGAGTTAAGAATAAGGATGCAGGTTTAATTTCTCAATACTTTTTTTCTTTCTTCGGCTTCCTTTATCATAATAAATTCCAAGATATTATCAGTATCCACAACGCCAAGTAAAATTCCATCCTCCATAACCGGCATTAAGCTTGTGTTATTCTGCTGTACTTCCTGGTACATTTGATCAAGGGAGGTTTCGGATTTTAGAAATTTAATGTTTGGATTCATGATTAATCCTACAGAAATATCGAGTTCTTTTTCTGCAAGGGCTTGAATTATTTCATTTCTGCTTAAAGTTCCAACCACTTTTTCATTTTCGGTAATTAAGAAATCTTTTCCCTGGCCATCTAAAAGTAATTCAACGGCTTTAGAAAGGGGTGCAGTTGGGCTAAGTTTATTGTAATGATGCATGATGAGATCCTTTACCTTATAACCAGAGAGAAAGGACCTGGCAAGTGTAAAATCTGCTTCAGCTTGTGCTCCAAGGAAGATGAAAATTCCAATGATTATTAAGAAAGGATTATAGAACAAACCTAAAATAACAAATCCTATTGACAGTATTTTCCCTAGCGTTGCAGCAAATTGGGTTGCAATATGACGGGGATATTTATAGGATAATAGTGCCCTTAAAACCCGTCCTCCATCCATTGGGAAAGCAGGAATCATATTGAAAACGGCAAGAATAACATTTACAAACAACAACATATAAAGAAAATTATGACTGCCAATGGCTGCCAAATCCTCGGGTTGGTTTATCCAACCTATCCCAGAAACGGAAATTATTCCATAAAGTAGAATTGCTATTGCCACATTAACTAGTGGCCCTGCAATTGTAATTTTAAGTTCTTGGCCAGGCTTATCAGGCATTCTCTCAAGCCGGGCAAGTCCACCAATGGGTAAAAGAATAATATCCTTGGTAATAATGTTGTATCTCCTTGCTGTAAGCGCATGTCCTAGTTCATGAAGGACTACACAAATGAAAACGACAAGCACAAAGAGTAAAAACCACAGTGTTTCAGTTAAGTCCAAGCCTATGGACATACTTCTGTAAATAATAAATCCTAAAAGTAGTATAAATGTCCAGTGTACAAAAAGTTTGATTCCTGCTATTTTTCCCAGATTTAATGACCATTTCATAAGGAGTGCTTTTTAATTTATTTTTCAAGACAAGTAAATCCAGCCTTTCAAATAATTTTACAAGTAACCTGCCAATTTTTTTATAAGATGAAAATGAAAATTTGCTGGGTAAATTCTGTTAAACATTTGTTTTTGCATTTTCGCAAAATGATCCTATGCTTTTAATGAATTTTGATGCCTCTATTAAATGGATTAAGCGGCCAAAATAAGGAGAATGGTTTTTAAAGAACCTGGCTTTCTTTTAAAACTAAGTCATAAGGAATAACAAGCAGGGGAGTATGGGTGTGAAATGCCATTTCTTTTGTAAAACTCTTGTCAAATAGTTTCTCAAACTTAGTTTTTCTCCTGGAGAACATTGCAATCATTTCTGTTTTATGGCTAATTAAAAAATTCTCTATCTCATCAATAACCTCAAGGTTGAAGGCAATGTGGAAGCATAATTTGGGATACGTGAACTTTTTTACAAGGTTTTCTGTCTCCTTAATGGTATCATATTTTATTTGTTTTTCAGGATTATCAGTTACATGCAATATGTCAATATGCGCATTGAACAATTTTCCGAAAGCAATTGTCAAAGCGGCCTCACCAGGCAAATCAGCAAGATCAGTTGCATATACAATGTTGGTGATGGGTCGAATTGGAGCACGTTCAGGAACTACAATTAATGGGTAATCATTGATCTTTTTCAAAATGGTTGAAGTTATGGTGCCAAAAAGTGCTTGCTGAATTCCTCCCGCTCCTTTAGTGCCCATTACAATAAGATCAATTTTATTTTCAGAAGCTTTATTGGTTATTTGTTCTACAATATTTCCAAATACCACATCATATTCAATGCTTGTTCCGGCTTGAACTTCACCAATTATATCATTGGCAATCTTTTTAATTTCGGCCTCTGCTTCCCATAACAATACATCTTGGATTTTATGTAAAAAACCACTGCTTAAATCGCTCGTGTCAATACAATGAAATAGTATGATGTTTAACGATTCGAAATGACCGGAAATAGACATTGCGTATTGTAATGCAATGTTTGCAGCAGGTGAAAAGTCCGTTGGGATAAGTATTTTAAACATTTATATTTTAGTTTGATTCAGGCAGTGTAAGCAATGCAATATTAGCATGGTAAGCTATTTCCTCTGTATGGCTTTTTTTGAATAAAAGTTCAAAAATGGATTTTTTATGCGGCAACATAGCAAGAACATCTGCATTGGAATGTTTTACAAAATTCTCAATTCCTTCAATTACATCATCGCTTTCAGAAAAATGAAAACTATGATTCACACTCTTGAAGACATTTTCAATTTTTAATCCCTCTAAAGCTTGATCAAAAGTTGGCACTTCCTCCATTTGTCGTTTTATATTTAAAATAAGAACTTCAGCATTAAATAACAAAGCGATTTCAAGCAAAGGGGCATGCGATTTTGCATCTTTTGAAAGGTGATAATCAGTAGCAAGCACTATTTTTTCGATTTTTTTATAGTGTACTGTTGAGGGGATTGAAAGCACCGCACATTCACTGTTTTTAATTACGCTTGCTGCGTTGGTTCCTATGAAAACCTTTTGCAATCCTGATGCACCCTGGGTTCCCATTACTATTAATCCTGCATTGTGTTCTTTAGCAACTGCATTTATCTCGTCAACAGCAAAACCTAATTTTACTATGCATTGGGCAGAAATTTCTTCTGCATTTATTCCTAATTCAGCAAACATAGTATCCCTAATTCTATAAAGAGATTCCAATTGTTGCTCCTCCTCTGTACGTATTAAAGTATCATATACTCCAACTGGCGTATTTGGCGCAATTACCGGCACATGATTCACATGAAAGAAAATTACACTGGCTTTGGTAATTTTGGCAATATTCAGACCATACCTTATGGCATTAGCCGCGTTTTCAGAAAAATCTGTTGGTAAAAGAATTGGTTTCATAAAGGAAAGATTTTTTACATGTTTGGATTAAATGTAGTAAAAAATACAGAGAAATCCTCTTTTTTAAAGATGGCTTTCTTCCTAAAAAAATGAATTGAATATAAGAAAAAGGCCCTAACTTCTATTATTGGAGGATTTGCAGTACCACAAAAGAATTAAATTTGGATTGATTTTTAGGATTAAATCAGGATTAGTGGAAATAAAATAAAAGAGTTCCCCCCCCTTAAATATTTATCCAACTCTTAATTTATGCTTTAGTGTTTTTTGAGTTTCGAAAACAAAATCTGCAGAGCGCTTCATAATTGTTGGTTTCTCCCAATAAAACTAGTTTTTCATCTGAATTAATCCGAAAGGAATGATTTGCCAGGTTGCCACAATTCATGCAAATTGCATGTACCTTTGTAACATGTTCTGCAATAGCAAGCAATGCAGGGATTGGCCCAAAAGGCTTGCCAGTATAATCCATATCCAATCCTGCCACAATTACCCGTATTCCTTGATTTGCCAAATGATTGCAAACATCTACCAGCCCATGATCAAAGAACTGAGCCTCATCAATGCCCACTACTTCAACATCAGAGGCCAATAAGAGAATATTGGATGATGAAGGGACCGGGGTGGAATGTATAAAATTCGAATCATGAGAAACCACCTGGGTTTCATCGTATCGTGTATCAATGGTAGGTTTGAAAATTTCCACTTTTTGTTTGGCAAACCTCGCCCGCTTTAGTCTTCTGATTAATTCTTCGGTTTTTCCAGAAAACATAGAGCCACAAATTACTTCAATACTCCCTTTTCTTGAATGCTCTTTTTCGGGAATTTCCAAAATCATAATAAAGTTTTTTTAAAAAAAATAAATGTGCCTTGGTGTATTTCGATTTTCTATACTATCTTTAATTTTTTCAGGCGAACGCAAAAATAATGAAAAAGCCGTTCATAATACTATAAAGGCCAAAAACATGGAAGTGCAAAATTTAAGAAAAGAAATTAGTCAGCTCATTGATAATATTAAGGAACATTCTGACAGAATTACAGATTTTGAGAGAATACCACAACTCGAATTGGAAACCATTCTATTTAAAATAGGCAAATTATATGAGAAATCCGTTGTGTTCAATTATCTATATAAACTTGATAAGCAGGATTTTAAGGAAAAAGAAATAAGCATGAACAATAGTGAGAAAACAGCAGAAACAGTAGCCCTGGTTGAAGCCCCTCATATAATAGAGGTGGAAAGAAACGCTGAAGAGGAAAATTGTGTTAAAGAAGACTTGAATAGTACTCAAATAAGGCCAAGTCAATTAACAGCAGAAAATAATATTGAGGAAATTGATAGCTTAGATAGGGCAAATGTTGCTGAAACTAAGACGCATGTGAAATCAGCAGAAAACACCTTAAATGATATTAATACAAGGCTTAAAGAAAATAACAAAGCACATGATTCTTTAAATGAAAAAATAGCCGGGCAAAACAAATTATATGCTAGTCTTTCCAGTAAATTACAAGGTAATGCAATTAAAGATTTGCCCAAGGCAATAGGAGTAAATGAAAGGTTTTTATTTATTAAGGAATTATTTGGAAATGATTCGCATGCTTTTCAGCAGGCTGTAAGTAAATTGAATAGCCTTCAAAGCCTGGTTCTTGCAGAAAACTTTTTAAAGGAGGAATTGGCAATTAAATTCAATTGGAAAGCCGATTCGCCTGCTGTTAAAAGTTTTGTGGAACTTGTTCAAAGAAGGTTTAATTAATTGAAATGTTAACGCTGGTTTTTTTATAAAAACTCCCAAAATAATACTTAAAACAATGTTTGTTTTGCTTTCATGTTTGACTGATCGTTAATGAAAATCGTTATCACCTTTCTTGTTTTTTCAAGTTGTAGTTTTGCAATAAATGCACAGGATCTGGGCTACGCTAAGAAGTTGGTAAATATTTTAGCAGCTCCGGACATGTTTGGGAGAGGATATGTTTCTAATGGCGATAAAATTGCAGCCGATTTTATAAAAAACGAGTTCGTTAAACTTGATTTGTTATCCTTTAATGAGGACTATTTTCAATCCTTTTCACTTGAAGTAAACACATTTCCCACAAAGCTGAGTTTTTCGGCTAATGATAAAATGTTAATTCCTGGTAAAGATTTTCTTGTCCTTCCTTTTTCTGGAACTGATACCGGAACATACAAAACAATTTATTTCGATACTAAAATATGGAATAACAAAAGAAAATTGGAAAGATTTAAAAAGTCAAATTTATCTGATAAGTATATAATTCTCGATGATTCAAATGCTGCTTCAGAAATAGAAAAGGAAGTTTTTAAATCTGCTTTAACTAATCCTTTTAAGGCAAAAGGAATTATTAAACTAACTGATAACAAACTTACCTGGAGTGTTTCTCAAACGGAAGCGGAGTACGTTGCTTTTGAGGTTTTAAGAACTGAGTTTCCATCAAAAACAAAGAAAATAGATGTTCATGTCGAAAACAAATATTATACTGATTATAGCTCTCAAAATGTAATAGGTTACATTAAAGGAAATTCTAAACCAGATTCATTCATTGTGTTTACTGCTCATTATGATCATTTAGGGCATATGGGAAAAAACACGTATTTCCCGGGAGCAAATGATAATGCAAGCGGAATTGCTGTTATTACAGACCTTGCTTCACATTATTCCCGGAATCCATCTGCTTATTCTATTGTTTTTATTGCATTTTCAGCCGAGGAAGCTGGGTTAATCGGATCCAGGTATTACACACAAAACCCATTATTTCCATTAAGTAATATTAGATTTTTAATTAACCTGGATCTTTTGGGTAATGGTGAACAAGGAATTACAGTAGTAAATGGAAGTGAATACAAAGAAGAGTTTTTGCTTTTAAACAAAATTAATGACAGAAATAATTATCTGACTAAAATTAATGAAAGAGGAAAAGCTGCAAACAGTGACCATTATTATTTTTCGGAAAAAGGCGTGAGGTGTTTTTTTATTTATACTTTAGGCGAAAATAAAGCATATCATGATATAAATGACAAGGCGGAAAATGTTAAATTTCCGGCTTATGATGAAATTTTCCGCTTGTTAACTGATTTTACAGGCTCTTTAACATCCAGTCCTGAGCACAAATAATTATGGCAAAACTTTACCTTGTTCCAACACCAATTGGCAATCTTGAAGATATTACACTTAGAGCGATAAGGATATTGAAAGAGGTTGATGTGGTTTTGGCTGAAGATACACGTACATCGGGCTTTTTGCTGAAACATTTTAACATTGAAAAGAAAATATTTTCCCATCATCAGCATAATGAGCATAAAACTGTTGCCTTAATTGCTGAACGAATTTCCAATGGACAATCAGTAGCTTTGGTGTCTGATGCAGGCACTCCAGGAATCTCTGATCCGGGTTTTCTTTTAGTGAGAGAATGCTTGAAAAATAATATTGAGGTAGAGTGTTTGCCTGGGCCAGTTGCATTTATACCTGCCTTAATCAATTCAGGTTTGGCTTCTGATAGGTTTTGCTTTGAAGGTTTTCTTCCCCATAAAAAAGGCAAACAAACAAAAATTCAAAATTTAAAGGAGGAAGAAAGAACTATGATCTTTTATGAATCTCCCTATAGATTGATTAAGACTTTACAACAATTCGCAGAAGCATTTGGACCAGAAAGGCAAGCTTCAGTATCCAGGGAATTAACTAAAAAGTTTGAACAAACAGTTCGAGGATCTCTTGAGCAAGTAATTAAGTCATTTGAAACAGGCACGGTGAAAGGAGAAATTGTTATTGTTGTTGCAGGAAAAAAGAAAGAAAAAGATGATATCAATAGTCCTGATTAAGACAGGAAATGCACATGAGGCTTTTAAATTCCTAGAGAAGCCTATTCCCAAGCCAAATGAAAACGAAATTTTAATTAAAACCCAGGTTTCAGGTTTAAATTTTGCTGATGTTTTGGCTCGAAATGGTTTATACAAAGACGCGCCAGCACTTCCTTCTGTTTTAGGTTATGAAGTTGTAGGATTTGTTGAATCCTATGGCAAATTAGTGACTGGCTTTTCAAAAGGCGATAGGGTTGTTGCATTTACAAGGTTTGGTGGTTATGCAGAATATGCTGTAACTGATTATAAAGTTGCTGTAGTTATACCGAAAGAAATGGATTCGGGAAAGGCAGCAGCTCTTGCAACCCAATATTGTACTGCCTATTACGGAGCGTATGAACTTGTTAATCTTTTTCCAGGTGATCGCGTTCTAATCCATGCAGCAGCTGGAGGGGTAGGGACTGCCCTGGTGCAGCTGGCAAAAGCAAAGGGATGTATTGTTTTTGGCACTGCAGGCTCGAATGAAAAAATGGAGTATTTAAAAGGCCTGGGTGTAGATTATCCCATCAATTACAACAAAGAAGATTTTGCAGAAGTAATAATTAAAGTATTAGGAGCGCAAAGGATAGATGTAGTTTTTGATTCAGTTGGAGGTAGTGTTTTTAGTAAGAGTTTAAAACTTCTTTCACATGGAGGAAAAATTGTATGCTATGGTGCTGCACAACGCCTGGGTGGAGTTTGGGGCATGCTTTCAACCTTAAAACTTATATTTGATTATGGATTTATTCTCCCAATTATACTTTTAATGACATCAAAAAGTGTAATTGGATTAAATATGCTTAGGATTGCTGATTGTAAACCAGAAATAATTCAACGTTGTTTGGCAAATCTCCTTGATCTATATAAATCAAAAAAAATAAATCCTCAAACTGCAACTGCTTTTCCTTGCGGTGAAATTGCCAAAGCCCATGATTACCTTCAAAGCAGAAGATCTACCGGAAAGATTATCATTGAATGGAATAAATAATCTGTTATTATTTTTTAAAATACAACAACCTTGTTTCAGAAAAACCGTATATAAGCGAATATTTAAGAAAATTAGTGTATGAATAAACTTTACTTTAAATTAATAATCTGCGCTTCCTTTTTATGCCTGTTTTTTTTATCAACAGAGCTAAAGGCCCAGAGTTGCGCAGGATGCTTAGTGGATTCCGTAAGTGTAAATCTTTCCGCTAATCCGGATTCAGTTTGGACTTTAACTAAAACTAGGTCTGGGGCTTGTTTGAGCCAAACGGGATGCATTATGTTTTTTATCACCTTGCACCCAACTGCGAATCAATTTGGTTTTGCATCCTCCAATGCACCTCCAGGAAATGGAAATTATCACATCAATTGTGATCCCGTTGGAACTTCAATTGGTACGCCACTTTGTGTAAGCGGGATGAGTTCTTTTACGCTGATTTTTTGTAAAACCGGGGGTAATTCAGCAACCTATACTTTATCATCCAGTCGTACTTTTTCTGCAAGTCAGGATTTTAGTGTCAGGCAAGGTTGTACTGGTAGAATCACAGTTGAAGGATTATCAGAACCTTCTATACAGTGGAATTCTATTTTTCCAGGAGCTGCAGGAGCATACAATTCCTGGCTTTCCTGCACTGCTGCTTGTGATACCACATATATAACGCCCCCTGCAGCCCCAGCTATTGTTCCAGCTTTTATTGATTACGTAGTTTCTGGCACTGCAACAGGCTGTGCCTCTGGTACTTCAAGAGATACAGTTAGAGTATTTATTGTTCCCGGGATGGAAATGTCAATTTCTCCTAGTAATGCTTATATATGTTCTGGTACAACAATAGCCTTGACGGCCAATGCCACAGGCGGAGCTCCGCCTTATTCCTATTTGTGGAGCAATGGGGCTACTACTCAGACTGTAACAGTACCTCCAGGCACATACAGTGTTTTGGTTTCTGATATGACCCAAGGTTGTCCTGCCAAAGCTGATACTGTTCAAGTAATTCAAAGTTCAACTCCTGCTCCACCAATAATAGCAAGTAACTCACCTGTTTGCCAAGGATCTTCATTAAATTTAACCTCAAATACTATAACTGGAGCAAGCTATTTTTGGAGTGGACCAAATGGCTTTACTTCCTCATTACAAAATCCTTCTTTGCCTAGTGCAACTTCTGCTCAAGCAGGAACCTATTCTTGCTATGTAATTGTTTCTGGTTGTCCAAGCACCACAGCAACTACAACTGTTTCCATTACACCTATTCCAATTGCTCCAACAGTTTCTAATAACGGTCCCTTATGTGAGGGTCAAACATTAACTCTAACTGCAACAGGAGTTTCAGGTGCGGTTTATAACTGGACAGGACCTGGAGGTTATACATCTGCAGGTACATCTGTTTCTATTACTTTAATTACTGTTGCAAATGCAGGGAATTATATGGCTACAGCTACTATTAGTGGTTGTGCAGGCCCTGCCGGAACAACAACAGCTGTGATAAGTGCAACTCCTGTTGCACCAACTGCAACAAGCAATTCGGCAATATGTGCTGGCCAAACTTTGAATCTATTTGCTTCTAATATTACAAATGCCACTTATTCATGGACAGGACCAAATGGATTTGTTTCATCAATTCAAAATCCTTCTATAGCAGGTGCAACAATTTCAGCTTCAGGAACCTATTCAGTAACAGCCACAGTAAATAATTGTGCAGGCCCAGCAGGAACAGTTGCAGTAACTGTTAATCCTATTCCCGTAGCGCCTTCAGCAACAAACTCCGGACCTGTTTGTGTTGGTCAAACTTTAACTTTAACTGCCAGTG
>JACCXN010000015.1 GCA_013696965.1 Bacteroidota bacterium
TTTTTTTGTGGGCTTGCAAAAATAAAATGTGGCATTTTTTGCGTTGGCAATTTTAATATTTTGCGGGGAGGAAAAAAAACAAAGTACGAAGCGAAGGGCTGCCCTGAACGTTGAAAATTGCAGAAAAGGTGCTCATTGAAAAAGGCTGACTGTCTAGTCAAATTGCAGCGGTGCGCTATGCTTTTAGTTAACGGATTGGGCATATATTTAGGTGGCACTTGAAAGCATTGTCTATTACACTTTACACAGGTGCAATAGAAAGCATAGGAGTTTCACCTTGCACCAAGCCTGACACTTGAATATATGCCTTGTTATCATTAGCTTTTCTTCTGTCAATTAACTTTAAAACTAAAATAAGAATTATGGAAACAAACAATAAAATTTTAGGATTTATTCTACTAATAGAATATCCTAATTGCCGTAAAAAAGTAGGTTATTTTGAACCATTTACCTCTGGTCAATTTTTAAAATATCCATTAATATGGAAACCAATTTATAAGTAGTATGGAGGCGAGGATAGAAATATTAAATAGATTATCGGTAAAATACGGTAAATGTTTTCTTGTTGAAGATTTTGAACAGCTACTTAAACTTTGCGATACTATGACAGTAATATTAGTTGTCAGATTAGCAATGGCTGAATATTCAAACCAAAGCAGAAAAAACAATATCATATCGAGGCCAGAAAGTTGATGATAACGTTTCCTGCATACCCGCAGGTGGGGCTGGTTTGCAGCGTTTCTGTCCCCCGGCACGAAAAGTAATAGAAAGCAATGACTTTTCAAAATGCACCAAGCACCCCACTTGAGGGTATGCAGTGTTAGCCGTTGGCATTACCCACTTGTCTAGAAAGTTTGCATTACTTTCGAATTGCAGAACGTTTCTAAACAGTGACAGGTGCAGAGCGCGGTTGCGTGTTTCACTTTTTTTAAAGAGGGGAAAAAAAATAAACTTCTTCTTCTTTTGGGAGAGCCGAAGCTTATTTGCAATTTTGGGTTTTGAGGGGAGCTTGAGTGAATTGTGAATATGCTTTGGCTGTGAGACGGTCTTACAAGCCCGTCTTAGAATTACAACAGTTTCAAATATTCTCATTAGACCTAATAAATATTTGCAAAATTGTAACTTTTAAGTTACCTTTGTTCAATGGAAATAATTAGAGAAGTTATAGCGTATAAGCACTATTTTGAAGACTTCCTTAAAAAACAACCAACAAAAGTTCAAGATAAAATCTTCAAGGTAATTGAAGCAATAGAAACCTTAGAACGAGTTCCTTCTAATTACCTCAAGGCGATGGAAGGAACAAATGGTCTTTATGAGGCCAGAATTCAACTTGGCAATAATATTTGGCGAGTTTTTTGCTTTTTTGATAAAGGAAAACTGGTTGTACTTTTAAATGGTTTTACCAAAAAGACACAAAAAACACCAACAAATGAAATTAAAAAAGCGTTATTATTAATGAAAGAGTATTACGAAAATAAATAATCGACTATGGAAACTAAAAGCTGGAAAAAAATAAAAGATTCTGTCTATGGAAAAAAAGGAACCGATAGACGTGATGAACTTGAGCGCGAATTTGAAAGTTTCAAAATAGGATTACTTTTAAGAAAAGCACGCGAGGAAAAACACTTAACACAAGAACAACTTGCAGATCTTGTTGATAAGAAAAGAACTTTCATCTCAAGAATTGAAAATAATGGAAGCAACTTGACATTAAAAACCCTTTACGACATTGTCGAAAAAGGTCTTGGTGGAAAAGTGAAAATTTCAATAGAATTATAAATAATATTAGTATTTCAATAAATATGGCCCTCTGCTAAGGAGTTTATACCACAGCCTATTTTCATGCTCTTAGAAATATATTCAAAAAATTCGTAACAAAGAAAGCAGGAATTTGGGTTGGCAAAATTGCTCTTTTTATTTTTCTGTGGGTTGATTTTTGTGATTTGGAAAAAATAAAATGTGCAATTTTTTTGGGTTGGCAAGTTTGTTTTTTTGCGCGGGGATAAAAAAAGTGAAGCACGAAGCGATGGCCTGCTTCAAGTGTTGAAAATTGCACAAAAGTTGCTCAATGAAAAAGGCTGACTGTCCCGTCTGTCCCACCGGTGCGCAATGCTTACAGCTAACGTTATTTGCATATACGCAGGTGGCGATTATTGCACCGAACCAAAAACCGCGAGCAGCAAAGTTAATAGAAATTCCAGGCTTTGCAATAGAGCACCTAGACCGCCACTTGAGGATATGCAATGTTAACTGTTGGCGTTTCTCACCTTCTTAGAAAGTCACGATTACTTGCGAATTGCAGTGTAACGTCAATGAATAGTGACAGGTTTTCTGTGCGGCTGCGTGTTTAAATATTCTTTTGTGGGGGGAGGAAAATTAAAATTCTTATTTGGGAGAGGCGGAAGCTGATTTACAATTTTTGGTTTGAGGGATGGATTGGTGTGAATTGTGAATTTGCTTACGACTGTGAACTGGCTGAGCCCTTAGTTTTATCTGAGTCTGTGATTTTATTTTGACCTATATGTAAATGCGACTGAATTGTTATTATTTAATGAGTCAGGAGGTATTAAATAAAAAAGATATTTACCACTTTTTAATTTTGCTCTTGCATCAATTAATCCTAATGGATTACAAATTGACAAAAAAGATTTATTATCATAATTTAGCATAAAATAAACTAAGTAATCTGGATTAAGGATCGTTTCTTCCATCGTTTCTTCATCATTATTTAGATTGTAATACTTATAACTATATGGATTCCCTACAGAACTAAAGACTTCTAATGTGTCAACGATAAATCCTGTTTTATTAATTATTTTTATAGTGGCAGTTGTGTCCTTCTCTTTTCGGCAAGAATATATAGAAAAGAGAAACATAAAAATGAATGTTATGATTAGAGTTAGTCGCATAGTATTAGATTCATTAAATGCCATATAACATATATTAAAACAAACTTACTACTTATTTTTGGATTTATTTCTAATTAAAAAGCAGGAACTTGGGCTGGTGAAATAGCTCTTTTGCTTTTGCCATGTGTGTTGACTCTTGTGCTAATGGGGCAAAAGCAAAAGTGCTATTTTAGCGATGGCAATTTTAATTTGTGGGTGGGGGAAAAGAATATTTAAGCACGAAGTGATGGCCTGCTTGAGGTGTTGAAAGTTGCACAAAAGATGCTAAATGAAAAAGGCTAAGAGTCTCGTCAGTCGCAGCGGTGCGCAACGCTTACAGTTAACGGTATTTGGCTATACGCTGGTGCGGATTACAGTACCGAACCATATATTACAGAGCAGAAAGAAAATAGAAATCAAAGGCTTTACAGTAGAGTTACATAGACCCGCACTGGCGATATAGCCAATGTTAACTGATGGCCTTTCCCACTTATCTAAATGACTACGATTAGTTGTGAATTGCAGTGTGACGCCAATGAATAGTGATGTAATCGGTAAATAGCAATACACAACTTTTGGTAAATAAGAATACACAGAAAATGGAAACAAGAGTGCACAGCTTTTAAACTTCAAAGGGGGTACCCCCTTTGAAGTTTAAAAGGATATTTGTCG
>JACCXN010000016.1 GCA_013696965.1 Bacteroidota bacterium
CAATGCAGGGAGGGTTACAGGCATTGCAAGAACTGCTTTATAAAGAGCCTGAATCTGGCCAAGCTGTTCCTGATTGTTCTCCAACTTTCAATAAACCTAAGTGGGTGAATGCACCATATAAAATGTATCTTTTTGAAGCATGTCCCTCTAAAGTTGGAATAGGAACTACTAACCCAATAGAAAAACTACATGTAAAAGGAATAACTGAACATATAATATGTAATGGTTGTCCTGCCCCGGAGGAGGACAAAACTACATACATAGCTCTTGAAGACCAGTTGGAAGATCAATTTGGTAATTTAATTGCGAAGAATTTGTGGAAAATTGGTGTAAGCGCAGGCACGGGAAATAGCTATTTTTTAATTAGGCATGATACAGATAGACCAAGTTTATTTATAACCCAGGATGGCAGAGCTAGTTTATTTTCTTCTACCGATCCTGCTGCCTCATTAGAAATAACTCAGGCTGCTGAACTAAATTATGACCTTTTAAGACTTAGGAAAACTGGTAAAGGGGTAGTTTTTAGTGTAAAAAGAAATGGTCGCGTTGGAATAGGAACACCTACTCCTTTAGAAATGCTAGATGTAAGAGGTAATGGATATTTTGAAGGCAATGTTGGTGTTTGAACAATACCAGAGACACTGTTACATCTAAAGGGAACATCCTCTACTAACACATTATTATTTTTGGAACCAGGTAAGTGGAGTTCTATTGGAGATTATGCCGAAATACGCTTTGGAGATGCGAATCATTACATAAAAGGTGAATTTGGGGCAGGTACAACCATTTATGATATAGACAAAATAAAATTAATGGGTGGAAATGTTGGCATTGGGACAAATAATCCATATTACAAATTAGATGTTGCCGGGACTATGAGAGCATGTGAAGTAATTGTCAATACAGCTTGGTGCGATTTTGTTTTTAAACCGGAGTATAAACTTATGACTATCCATGAAAGACAATTGTTTATAAATAAATACGGTCATCTTCCAAACGTAAAATCTGAAAAAGAGATAATTGAAGAAGGAGCCAATTTAGGGCAGGCAATAACTGGAATATTACAAAACGTTGAAGAACATGAACTTTATCTGCATAACCAGGAAGAAAAAATAAACATTCAACAAAAAGAATTAGATGCACTAAAAGCAGAATTTAATAAGTTGTTGAAGGAAATTGATTTGCTGAAAAATATTAAGTAAAATATAATAGTAACTAACTTAATTAGCGAGGATCAAGTTTAATTTTTAATTCAAAAAAGAATAATGAGAAAAACAAAACTGATATTTTAAGTATTTTCGACTGTTTTGTTTTATGCTCATATTGACTTCCTAAGAAATGTATGGAATGGACAATCACCGCAATTTAATAGCGAAACTGGAAGCGGGTACATTCTTAATTTTGAAAAATGAGAAACAATATAAATACCATAAGAATGATAGCAAGTGTGTTGACCCTAGTTATGCTCCTTTTTTATACAAGTTGTAGTAAATGGAATTATAATGAAGTGAAAAATATTCAGGAAGTGAAAGTTCCTTGTTCTTCTATAACAGAACAGCAACATATAATTAGTGATAGCATTTCATATTATTCAATGCTAGATACCAATAACTGTACTCCGTTACAAATTGATTTTTCACAAAAAACTTTGCTTGGAAAATATACAAGCGGAACAGGTTGTACTATTGAATTTAAAAGACAACTTTATATAAATGAAAAAGACAAAGAATCTCTTTATGTGATTACTTTAAAAGAAAAGGGCTTGTGCAAGAAACAAGACGAAAGTATGAATTGGATAATTGTTCCAAAAATTTCTTCTGACTATAAGGTAACATTTAAAATAAAGTAATTATGAAAACGAAAATATACTTTTTTTTCTTCATTTTTATTTTTTGCTTTTTTCAAAGCAAACCACAAGTATCTGAAAATGAAACTCCTGTGAGTTGCAATCATTCCGGTAGTATAAGTTAAAATGTGCCTTAAATAATAAAACCGTAAATTTGGCCCAAATGAAAAACTTAATCCTTATTATCTCAATTTTCCTGCTTGCACACAATGTATCGGGACAAAATCAGCCCTTTTACTATTATCAGGGAGAAAAAATTTTCTTAAAAGAAAGACCAGACAAAATATTGGTTAAACTTTCAAAAGAAGCAAATAAAACAAGACTTTTGAATCTTATTCAGACAGACGGTGTTGTTCAAATTTCTTCCAAGGAAAAAACAAAAGAAACCATTGGGCCATTTATTGTTTTGGAAACGAAAAGCAAAAATGCACTTCCTGCAATTGCACTTACTAAATATAAAAATAGTCCTGATGTAGCTTCTGCTTTACCGATGTTGGAGTATAAGGACGGAAAACTACAAGGGTTAACTGATGAATTTATTTTAAAAATAAAAACTGAAAGTTCTTTTGAACAATTACAGAACTTGGTAAAAGAAAAAGGATGTACAATAATTAAAGAAAATGAATTTGTCCAAAATCAATTTTTAATCTCCGTTTCAAAATCATCAAGTTTAAATTCTTTACAACTAGCCAATTTATTTTATGAAACAGGATTATTTGAATTTGCGGAGCCTGATTTTTTCAGAGAAAATATTTTTCATTCAAATGACCCATTATTCAGCAATCAATGGACTTTAAAAAACACAGGACAAAATGGAGGAAACGCTGGGGCAGATATAAATATAGAACAAGCATGGAGTATCAGTCAAGGTCGTCCTGAAGTTCTCATTGCAGTGGTTGACCAAGGAGTACAACTAACACACCCAGACTTATTACCTAATCTTTTGCAGGGTTTTGATGCAACTGGTAATGGTACAAATGGAGGCCCATTTAATATGACGGGTAGTGACCCACAAACAGCAGATTTTCATGGAACAGCTTGTGCGGGAATTATTGCCGCAGTAAAAGATAATGGGATTGGAGTTACCGGAGTTGCTCCAAATTGCAGAATTCTTCCTGTAAATACCAGTGTAAATGGGGATCTTATTACTCAGGCATTAGCTGACGGTCTTGAATGGTCTTGGAATCCTTCATTTGGAAATGCTGATGTAATTAGTAACTCATGGGGAGGCGGTTCTCCTTCAACAGTTATAACCAATGCGATTAACAATGCTGTATCGCAAGGCAGAGGAGGATTAGGAAGTGTTGTGTTATTTTCATCGGGAAATGCTAATTCTTCGGTTAGTTATCCTGCAAATTTATCGAATGTAATTTCAGTTGGAGCTTCCTCTAACCAAGATGGCAGAGCGAGTTATTCCAACTATGGAAGCGAATTAGACATTGTTGCCCCAGGCGGAGATAAAAATATTTATTCAACCGATATAATAGGTTCAGCAGGTTATTCAGCCGATGACTATACCACATCATTTGACGGAACATCGGCAGCCTGTCCTCATGCTGCGGGAGTTGCAGCATTAATTTTATCTGTTAACAGATGTTTAACAGGAATACAGGTCAAACAAATTTTAGAACTAAGTTGCGATAAAGCTGGTGGGTATTGCTATGATTCCAATAGCTCAAACCCTAATGGGACATGGAACAACCAAATGGGACATGGCAGAATTAACGCATTTAAAGCAGTCCAATATGCTTTCAGCAGTGGGATTAATAATTTTACCAATGTAGGCAGTCCTACTGACAATTCTGCTACGAGCAATTACCAAATGGTTATGTACACAGGCTGTTCAGGTGTAGCTGCTGCTACTTATTCCGTTCAGAGGCATGAAGTAATTAAAAATATAACTTTTCCATACACGCAAGCTCCAATTATTATAGGGACTTCAAATGGACTGTCAGCAGCAAGTCCTAATGACGGCAATTATTGGATGGATGCTTATAACTTATCCACAACATCCGCAACCCTCAAAACTTATGTATATGCTACAAATAATATACTTGGTCAAAATGTAGTTTGGGTTCCAACAAGTCCTTCTAATATCAAGTTTAATTACTCTGTCCTAAGTTCAATGCAGCAGGACATTTACCTGCAAAATCAAACAGTTAGCTCAGGTTCGCAAACTCATAACGCAATGGGGCAAATTGTAGCAGGAAGCAATGTTACAACGGCTGTTGCTTATGGAGATTATGTGGTTACAGGTGATGCCAATGTTACTTTACATGCAGGCAATAGTATTACTCTCGGACCGGGAACAGTTATTAGTCCCGGACCTAATGGTTACTTTCATGCGTATGTTGACCCCTTCTTTACCTGTACTCAATATCCACAAGGCAAAGTAGCTTCTCAATCAAATGGGGAACAGCCTGAAACAACCGCTCAAAAAATTGAAACAAATTATATTGAAGATTATGAAACTACTTTTCAAAAAACAGAAGAGTTAAATAACATCAGAAAACTTCAACCAAACATTTATCCCGTTCCTTTCAGTGATAAATTGACTATTGAATATACAATTGCATCCTCTGAAAATGTAACTATATCAGTTTGCTCTTTAAATGGTCAAGAACTGATTCAGCTAAAAAACAAGTCAAAACACGAACAGGGAATTTATACGATTGATTTTAATGGTATTAATCTTCCGGCTGGAACATATCTCCTTAAAATTAATATTGACAATAAATCAACCACTCAAAAAATTATAAAAATCAACTAAAATGAAAAAGATAATTTTTATAATAGTAACGTCATTATTTATTTTTGCTTCATGCAAAAAAGAAAAATTCCCTGAAATTGATGACTTAACAGGAAACTGGATTGAACAGACCAGTAATTCATTCAAACACAAATTAATTTTTGAAGATGAAACTATGTATTTTTTCAAACCATCAAGTGTCGATACATTATCCTACCGTCTGGATAAAAAACAAGAAGTTATTTATTTAAGATTGAAAAACAATCCTGCGGCGGGAGAAAGTAACCATAAAATTTTAATTAATAAAAAAAAGAAAGAGCTAACAATTTGGGGTTTATTTATTGGTGTTAATACGAGTGAAACCATATTTAAAAAAGAATAAGTTACATACCGCATAAATAACCTTCTCCCTAATGAAGATAATTTGTATCGCAACAGTACTTACTCTACTGACTGACTTTATTTGCCTGTAAAAAAGTAAAAAATGAATCCATGACCATTGTAAGAGATTGTACTGGGACCGCTTTAACGGGAAAGACTATCATGTATGTAATCTTGAAAAAGTTTCATCATTTGCTGAAGGAACAGAAGTAACAGCAACGTTTAAAAAAATAAAAGGTAAAATAGACATTTGCCTCTTTCCAATTTCGCCTACCCACACGTTTCTGCTTTTTATTTTTACTATTTATATAACACATTTATTAAAGGAGAAATGCTAATAAACATTATATTTGTTCATATATGTAATAGTTATATAAAAGCCTTATTTGGCATCTCAGGACAGAAAGGATTGGTGGCCCTTTGGCCTTTTTCGTTCTAGAAATTTTACTGCAATTCGGATCATTTGTGGCACCCTTGCGCACTCGCTTCAATTTTTTTTCCTCCCAGATGCGCAAGAAAAAAAACGGGTCTTTTTTTTCTCTTCCTCCACACACAAAAAATTTCAACTATCTCACACACATTTGCACCTGTTGCTATTCATTTGTGTTGCACTGCTGTTTAAAAGTAATCGTAGTCATTTAGAAAAGTGGGTAAGGCCTTTACATAACATAACATTGCATATCAGCCAGTGGCGGTCTAGGTACTCTATTGCAAAGCCTTGAATTTCTATGAACTTTGCTGCTCGCGGTTATTGGTTCGGTGCTGTAATCGCCACCAGCATATAAGCAAATAACGTTGGATGCAAGCGTATAAAAAAACTGACAAAAAGAATAAAAATCAATATATTTGAACCAAAATAATTTTTGAAATGAGAAAAATAAGTTCTTTAATATTTGTTATGCTAATCAACATAACAGTCTTTGCACAAAATTATGTTCCAGGAGAAATAATTGTTAGAATTGATAAAGAAATTTCCGTCCAACAATTTGCTCAACAAATACAAACAGTTAATATAACACCAACAAAGGAACTGTCAAAAAGAATGAATATTTGGCTTTTTTCGTTTCCAACACAAATACCAATTGACACAGTAATTAATAGAGTTAAAAAAAATTCTAATGCTATTTATGTTCAGCCCAATAGATTCGTTCAACAAAGAGCTAACAATCCAAACGACCCAAACTTCTCTAACCAATGGGGGCTAACAAAAATTAAAGCACCGCAGGCTTGGGACATTGTAACAGGTGGAACAACAGTAACAAATGAACGCATAGTAATAGCTGTAATTGACGGAGGTTTTGACCTAACTCACCCAGATATAGGTTATTGGCAAAATACTAACGAAATACCTAACAATGGAATTGATGATGACAATAATGGTTATATTGATGATTTCAATGGCTGGAATGCTTATAACAGCAATGGAAATATAATAATAGATAATCACGGAACGCACGTAGCAGGAATTGCAGGGGCACGGGGCAACAATGGAATCGGAATCAGCGGTGTTAACTGGAATATTGAAATAATGCCTATTATGGGTTCTTCAGGTACAGAATCTGTGGTCATTGAAGCATTAGGTTATGCTCTTGAAATGAGAACACTCTATAATCAAACTAATGGCGCACAAGGTGCTTTTATTGTTGTAACAAACGGTTCTTTTGGCGTTGATAAAGCAGACGCTGCAGATTATCCCCTTTGGTGTTCTATTTATGATGATTTAGGACAAGTAGGTATTTTAAATATTGCAGCTACAGCAAATGGAAATTGGGATGTAGATGAGAAAGGCGATGTTCCTACAACGTGTAGCAGTAACTTTTTAATTTCAGTTACTAATACAGACCAAAATGATGACCTTCATAATAATGCTGCTTGGGGTAAAAATTCTATTGACCTTGCTGCACCTGGAACTGGTATTATTTCCACACTGCCAAATAATAATTATGGTAATCTTACAGGCACTTCAATGGCAGCCCCTCACGTTGCGGGCGCAGTTGCTTTAATGTATGCTGCCGCCTGTGAAAAAATGATTTTAGATTATCGGAATAATCCTGCAGGGGTTGCTTTATCAATTAAACAATTCTTGCTGAATAACTCTGACCCTGTTTGGTATTTACTTCTTAAAATCGGCTATGGAAGACTGAATGTTTATAGAAGTATAATAAAGATGTTTGAACAATATGATTTAAGTTTATATGTAACGGGAACAGAAGCAGCTTCCAAACAATATGACGCTATAAACTCCATTGTAGTTGAAAATTATTCTGTTGAAAACCATAATGTCACATTTCGTGCCGGGCAGTCAATTACTTTCCTGCCAGGGACACATTTGAAACCTGAACCCGGGAAAACTATTCGTGCTTTTATTGATGAAGCAACTTTCGGTTGTGCAATTCCATATGAACCTCTTACTGTTGATTTATTAGCCCCTGAATATGCTTATTGTGCCAGTGGTAACTCCCCGATTACTTGTAATGCAATAGCAAGTGGTGGTAAAATTCCCTATAGTTATGTTTGGTACAGTCGTGTAATTACAAGCAACAACTGGTTAACACATAATTATAACAATCCAAATATTGAATTTCTTTCAAATGAGAGTTTTTATGTAAAAGTAGAAGTAACTGATAACAGAGGAATTAGTGTAATGTCAGTAACAAAATTAATTACTTGTATAGAGGGAGGCAGAATTGCTTCAACTGATTCAACAACAAATCCTGATTTAGCCAAAATTGACCTGACAAAATATTCAACTTCTGAAACAAGCGAACAAACTACAAGTACTATTATTGAACAGAAGTATTTAAGACAAACATTTAATGTTTTTCCAAATCCTTCAATAGGTAATGTAAACATTGCTTTTACCTTGGAAAAATCTAGCAGAGTTACCTTACAATTAACTGACGCAAAAGGCAGCAAAGTAGCTGACATTATCTATAACAAGCTATATGAAGCAGGAAATCATACTTTTGAATATGATGGGAAAAATTTAACTCCCGGTTTATATTTTTATAATATTACTACAGATGAAGGCTCAAATGCTTTAAAATTAATCCTTACGAAATGAGAGTTTTTAAATATATTATTTTTTACTTATTTCTTTTTACAACCGCTTGCTTTGGTCAAGGTATTGGATTTCGTGGCGGAATTGAGTTTGCTAATCGAGAACAATTAAATAATGGTTTAGGCATAGGAACATATTTTACTTTCAATTCCTTTTCTGAAAAATTTAATCTATTTGTTTCCTATGATTATTTTACAAAAAGAAATGAAATCTTTAGTAAAGATTTGCTAATGAATTATAAAAAACATAAATTTTCCATAGCTCCACTATATATTATGCCTTTGAAAGAGAAATTTGATTTTAAAGTTGGGCCTATGTTGAGTTATAATTCTGTTTTTGCAACTCACCAAGGTGTTGTATCAAGATGGTTGCTTAATTATTACTCCAAGTCAATTGGACTTGAAACAATTGTCAATCTACAAATAAAAAATGTATTAAAATTTCCATTAAATATTGACTTCTTTGTAACTCCGGCCTATCTAATTAATATTTCCAGAAAAATAGACGAAAATCCTGACCCTAGTGGTACAATCCCCGAATATGGTAATAATTTAATTAATATTACTTTTCAAATGGGTTTAACTTATCACTTTAACAGACAAAAAGAATAAACGCCAGCATCTATCACTTACAATATTGACAATTAGAACATTAATATTATTTGTCCTTATTTCAAATGGAATTTTTGCCCAGACAAATTATAACTGCTATGGAACATAAAATAAATACAATAGCTATACAGGAATAGGAAATGAAGGCAAGCTGCTTATTCCCTTTCACACAGCCATAAGCACATTTACAATTCCCTCTAAAACCCATCTCACAATCCAAAAATTGTAAATAAGCTTCTGTCTTTCCCACAAAAGTAGAAGAAGTTTGTTTTTTTCTCCCCCCTTTTAAAAAAAGTGAAACACCCAACCGCACGCTGCAATTGTCATCATTCATTGACGTTGTGCTGTTTGCAAATAATCGTGACTTTCTATGAAGTGAGAAATGCCAAGCGATAACATTGCAT
>JACCXN010000017.1 GCA_013696965.1 Bacteroidota bacterium
CTGGCTTTACTGTCAGAAAAACAAAGGCCTTGAAATATATGCATGGGTAATAATGAGTAATCATATTCATCTAGAAGTCAAAAAGAAGAATTGAGTGCTATTTTAAGAGATTTCAAAAGTTATGCAACCAAAAAAATAATAGAAGAAATTGATTCTTGTAATGAAAGCAGAAAAGAATGGATGTTGAAAATATTCAAAGATGCAGCATTCAAGCATAAAAGAAATTCGGAATATCAATTTTGGACGCATTGTTTTACCCATGAGATAAAGGCGCTACCAATCAATTCCAAAATAACCCTAAAACCGATTAAGCTTTTCCTGTTTTATTCTCCAGTCTGGAGAGTATTTATCCAACAACCTATAAAACTTTGGGCTGTGGTTTAAATATTTCAAGTGGCAAAGCTCATGGATAATTACATAATCAATACAGTCAATTGGAGCTTTTATAAGGTTTATATTCAAAGTAATATTACCCAGCTTGGTACAGCTTCCCCAACGCTTCTTTAATGTTCTAAAATAAAGAGTGTTCACTTTTATTTTTTCATGCTTGGCTATATGATTCAATTTTATAAAACGATCGTTCAGTTTTTTAATGGCATGTTCTTTATACCATTGCTCTATCAATTCAGCAGCTAATATCTTATCATTTTTATCAGGCATTGAAAGCCAAAAGTACTTCCCCGAAAGCTTTACACTTGGATCACCCTTGATAACCTTTAAACGATATTGTCTTCCCAAATAGAACATCGTTTCACCACTTACATAATCCTTCTTCGTTTCAAATTTTTCAATTCTCGAAAATTTCCTCACTTGCTTTTGAATCCAGGGTGCTTTATTTTCTACTTTTTGCATTATTCTGTTTAAGGTTAGTCCAGTTGGTGCTATTACCTTAATTGATTGATCAGGATGCACTTCAATACCCAGCGTTTTGCGATCACTATAATGTACTTTAAACTTTATAGTTGTTGTTCCGTATTCAATTGACAATTCACAATTGGAAAATTCAAAATTAGTTCGTTGCTCTAACATACCCTGCTTTTGAAGATTTTATAATTGATATTAAAAGCCGAAGCAATTCTTTTATACTTATATCTAATTCATTATAACAGTTTATGTCAATGTAACCTGATTTAAATAGTAATTCAATCCAATATTCTGTTTCATTGGCTTCCTTTAATGATATTGATAATTTATGAATAAAATCAGCCTTACTTTGAGCATGTTCAGATTCCTGAATAATTGCTCCTATTGAAGTACCTGATCGTATTGCCTGTTTAGATAATATGTATTCCTTCTTTTCTATTTGCAAATACTGACCAACCTTTATAATCAACAAAGCAAATTCAAGACTTTTTGTTTTTACTATATTATCTTTTTTCATCTTCTTTTCTATTAAATTGATAATTGATAATTGACAATTGACAATTGACAATTGTTCATTGTTCATTGTTCATTGTTAATTAATTAAAACTTATGTTTCGCTACTTTCAAAACTTCATCCAAGATCGCATCTATCTGACTAAAGGAAATCTCAACACCTAATTCTTTTCTTTTTGCTAATAAATAATCTTCCAAATCATTCTTCATCTGCTTTTGCACATCATCGTTTCGTTTCCAGTCTCTGATGGTTAGCCTTTGAATTATCTCGGTAATTTCAACACCCATTTTAGCCAATGATTCTGTTACCGAAGAAGGAACAGGCTCAGTGCTTGCAGGTAAAATGCTCTCCGCTATTATCCCATAAAAGGCACGTGCTTCCGGTTTGCCATTTAATACAGTTGGAATACCATCATTTGATCCATTGATAAGATTATCTCTGTTTTTTAATATCGTTTCTAAATATTGTCCTTCCGTTAATCTTCTATCTTGAAAAGCCTTGATAGTTTCATCTATCAATTGTGAGAATTTTTTATAGAATACCGGATCTTCATCCATCTTTTCAGAGATCACCTTTTTCATTTTATAGGCAATGGCATCCGCTTTAGATGCAACAGAACCTGTAACTCTCTGAACCTCTTGCTTAAATATCTCCTCATCAAAAATATTTATGGATTCTGTTATTTGCTCAACGCCTTCTGCACCAATGTAAGTGTCTAAAAGCTTTCGGACTCTTGCTTCGTATTCTTTATAGTGGATCTTTTCCGCATATCGAACGGAAACTGATGCTCTTAAACTTTGGAAAAACTTCAGTTCACTCAGATATTGATGAATCTGTTTATCGCTGAATAATTTGTAGAATTCGTCAGATGATAAAGCAACTTGAAGATTCTTTGCAAAAGCGGTCAGTTTTTCAATAAACAAATCCCTTCTGTCTTTCGGAGCAAGGAAACGTTCCATTGCCTCAATATCTTTCTTATTGGCAACTTCCTTAAATACGTCCCACAATTCTGAATTGCGCTGGGGAAGCTTTTTAATTTCTTCCAATACATTAACTACCGTTCCAATTAAATCATGTTCATCAAATTCCTGCAAAGCACTGTATTGCGTTAAGGCAGAATCTAATTGACCAAGAATACCTACGTAATCAATAATAAATCCGAAATCCTTTCCTTCATGCAAACGGTTAACACGTGCTATTGCTTGTAAAAGATTATGTTCTGCAAGTGGTTTGGCAATATATAAAAAAGAGCAATTTGGAGAATCGAAACCGGTAAGCAGTTTACTTACAACAATTAAAAGTTCTACATCGTCATCATTGCTTTTAAATTTGCTGATTGTAGATTCCTCATAAGCTTCAGGAGTTCCGTTACGAGTGACAATGCGTTTCCAAAACTTTTGAACCTCATCATTTGGTTCTTCATCAACTTCTTCATGATCCTCTCTCGTATCCGGTGCTGAAATTATAACAGCGGTGTTTATTTTTAATGCAGGATTGGTTTGTTCTTCAAAATACTTCTGGTATTTCATTGCTGTTGCCTTCAATGGAACGGCAAGCATCGCTTTGAATTTTGTTCCTTTTACATTTTTGCAGAAATGTTGTGAAATATCAAATGCGATTTCTTCTACCACCTGGCCCGATTTATATATTTCTGTGAGCGAAGAAAATTTTCTTTTTAGGTCTTTAGTTTGATACATAGTCAAAGGTTCTGCTAAACGGTCGAAACCTTTATCAATTTGCCCCTGATTAACCGTTAGTTTTGCCGATCTCCCTTCATAGAGCAAAGGAACCACTGCTTTGTCTTTTACCGCCTGATTGATGGTGTATTTATCAATAAACCCACCAAACTTATCTGCTGTGCTTTTGTCTTTTTTCAAAAGTGGAGTACCTGTAAAGCCTATATAACATGCTTTTGGAAGCACACGTTTCATTTTGGCATGAGTAGAACCGTATTGACTTCTATGGCTCTCATCAACCAAAACAAATATATTCGAAGATTGATTGTTAAAGTCCTTTCTGTTTAAAGCACTTTCAAACTTATCTATAACCGTGGTAATAATCTCAACACCACTTTCATTTATTAACTCAATCAAATGATTTCCGCTTTTTGCTCGTAAAGCTTCTTTACCACAGGCATTAAAGGTGGAAGATATTTGCTTGTCCAAATCAATACGGTCAGTAACTATGATGATCCTTGGATTTATAATCTCTTTTTCCAAAGCGATGCTTTTTGCAAGCATTACCATTGTTAAAGATTTTCCACTTCCCTGAGTATGCCATATTACGCCACCTTTACGCTGGCCATCATTATTGAACTCTTTTATCCTATCTAAAGAGTTCTTTACAGCTGTATATTGCTGATATCGGGCAATTTTCTTTACTCCTCCATCATACAAAGTAAATTTGAAAACCAATTCCATTAATCTATCCGGACTGCAAAGCGAATAAAGAACTTTATCCTGTTCCGTTGGTAAGCGGTCTTCCGCTTTTATTCCATTTGCATTGGAGTTAATTATCTTTTTAACAATATGTTCAACATCTTGCTGTTCCTGCCAAAAACTCCAAAATTTAGGTTTGGTATCAATAGCTCCATATTTAACCTCATTTGGCTGAACAGCCAACAGGAGCTGGTTATAATAAAATAATTTCGGAACACCTTGTTCTTTGCCCTGATTGCGGGTATGTTGGGAAATGCTTTCTTCAATGGAAGAATTCTTATCTCTTCTTTTATTTTCAATTACAACAAATGGAATACCGTTTACAAATAAAACGATATCCGGCCTGCGAGTATCTGTTAAACCATCAACCACATATTCATCGGTTATGTGAAATACGTTGTTATGGATGTTTTCCCAATCAATGTATTTAATAGTGAAGCTTTTTTTATCTCCCTGAATTGTTTCTTCAAAGCTTTTTCCTAAAGAAATTAAATCATACGCACGCTCATTGGTACGGACTAATCCATCATCCTGCAAGTTTTTTAATGCATGAATAGAAGCATGAATATTCCCATCAGAAAATTTATGCTTATTTCCTTTGTACTCAAAGCTATTTAATTCCTTCAGCCTCTCTTCTAAGATTCCCTCTAAAATAACGTTGCTTTTAATATTTCCACGTTGGCTGTCAGTTTCCTGTGGGGAAATATATTTCCAGCCAAGTTTTTGAAGCAGCAGTAAGGCAGGGAGTTGAGAATCGTTGTTTTCCTGGTAGTTAGTCATTTCAATAATACTTTAGAGATTTTTTCATGCTGGTAAAATATTTGTAGCGTTGCATCTGAGATTCATCTTTCCAATATTCGTTAGAATGGAAGAAGGAGTTCGGAAGACGCTAACCCAAGATGGTTGGCGTTTTCTGCTTAATGTATTGGACCGGGGTGTCCCTGATCGGTAAGAAGCCAAACCATGTGTTTGGCTTCTTGTTTTTAAAAACATCTTAAAATCCCATAGGGATGCGACTTTGGTAACCCGAATAATCATTTCCATGAAATCCCATCGGGATGATATTCTGGTAATAACCGAATAAAAATAATTCGCAAAAATCACGTAAAGATTTCTCCTTTTGGGAGAGAAGCCGTTATCATTTATCTCCAAATCCCGTAGGGATGATATTCTGGTAATAACTGAATAAAAACCATTGCGCAAAATCCCGTAGGGATGATATTTTAGCATAAGGCTTATTTTAAATATCCCCATAAAATTCAAACAAATATTTTTCTTCATGTTCAATCTCAAAGTTGTTTAACATTTCCAGGTATTCTTCCTTAAAGGATTTTTTTTTGTGATGCTCTTCCTGTTTCATTATATAATTGATTACCGCATTCCTCTGGCTCCTACTGTATGAAAATGCCCCATATCCTTCCTGCCATTGAAACTTACCTTTTATAAATTTTTTATCATTGATCCATTTAGAACTATTTGCTTTTACTTTTTGCAGTAATTGGGAAACGCTCAGTGCAGGTGGCAGCCCGAAAAATATATGAACATGGTCCTGCCATCCTCCAACTGCAAGTGATTTCGCTTCGGTTTGAATGATGCCCGATATATATCGGTGCAATTCATCCCGCCATTCTTTGGTAATAATATTTTCGCGGCCTTTTACAGCGAATACCGCCTGGATTGAAATTTGAGAATAGGTGTTTGCCATAAAGATAAATGTCATCCCTGACGGGATTTTAATATTTTTTAATTTAATTTTCTACCAAAAGATCGTCCCTACGGGACTTTAAATGGTTTATTTTTCTGCTACCAATATTTCATCCCTACGGGATTTAATATTTTCCGTTTTTTCTGATACCATAATTTAATCTCTACCAAAATGCCATCCCTAAATGGATTTAATGTTGTTCAGTTTTTTCTGTTACCATAATAATATCCCTAACGGGATTAACCATTTTTTTACAATCCCGGCAAAATGAAATCCCGGTAATACCCATATAATAACAATCGTCAGCAATCCCGTAGGGATGGTATTCTGGTAATAACTGAATAAAAACCATTGCGCAAAATCCCGTAGGGATGATATTTCTCTCCGTTTATCGCAATAAAAATTAAATGTTTTGCTCATGTTTTTATATTTTTTCTGCTACCAATATTTCATCCCTACGGGATTAACCATTTGTATTAATCCCGGTAATACCCGAATAATAACAATCGTCAGCAATCCCATAGGGATGGTATTCTGGTAATAACTGAATAAAACCCAATCTCAAAAAATCCCGTAGGAATGATATTTCTCTCCGTTCATCGCAATAAAAATTAAATGTTTTGCTCATAATCTATATTTTTATCCTCACTTTACCTGTAAGTAAAAGCTGCATTAAGCCTTTTTTTTGAAGTTTTAATTTTTCAAGTTGTGATTTTAATTTTTGAATTTCTATATCTGCAAAGGATAAAACTGATCCAATTTTGACTTGTTCATTTTTATCATTTGGAATTGAAATTTCTAACTCCTTTATATCTGTACTTGAAACTGAAGTAAACGTACTGCCCTGTTCAAATTCAACCCATTTCGGTTCAAAGTTTAATAAGATTTGATATAAAAATTCACTATCAATCTGATTTGCCTTGAAAGCACAAATTCCTCGCCCAATACAAGCATGATGAAGAGATTTTGCTATTGCACCCACTGGGGCTCTTACGGTCATTAAAACATCTCCCACATTGCAAACCTTAGTTGGTTTGTTTGTATAAATTCTCGGTGTTGACACTCTGTTTTTAATATCTGCATTTCCTTGAAGTAGTGGAATGCCATTTCCATCTGAATTGTAAGAGATTGAATCAGGTGATTGTCCCATCACAATATTAGTAACATCACCTAACAAAACATTTCCCCATTCAGCATTCGCAAACTCCTTAAACCTAACCTTCCCTGTAAGCAAATTTTGCATTAAAGCTTTCTTGCGTTTTTCTTTTTTTGAAATAAGAAGATTTGTTTTTTCTATTGCAACATCGCAGGTGCTGAGGATTTCGGCAATGGCGGTTTGTTCGGAAAAATTATTGGGGATAGCGACCTTTATTTTCCTAAGAAGACCAATAGAGATCTCTTGTAGCGCAGAACCATTTAAAGATTGTTCTAATATTTTTCTTGTATGCATTGAGCTAATCTGCTGCTGAAGAAAATCAGGAGATATCTTTTTAAGAGGTGAAATTAACGCCACTCCTCTTGTCAAATTTGCACCAACAAGAGAAATTGGAACTTTCGCAACTTCTCCAACTTTTCCACGAAGAGGCATTATTAAATCATCTTTTTTTAAAATTGTCCTTTTATAACTTTGACTAATTTCGGTTGTTGTAGTAATTAAATCATCCTCATTAATTTTGTTTTCATTTATATTTATAACTCTAATACATTTTACTCCTCCTTCCACATTAATTCCTGTTTGAACTATACCATAAGAAATGGGTCTTTCTTTTGAAGTAATTTCGTGAAGTTCGTAACATGTCCAATCCTTCGGTATTAAACCAACAGGTGAAAATGTAAAATCTGTTTTTGTTTTCACTTCGGTTGGCAGCATCATTGTTTTAAATTTTTTGTATGGAATTCCATGTGTTCATTTAAACATTGTCTATTTCAATTATTTTATCGGTCTGGAACAGCTGGTGTTCGTGCTGCTGCACATACCCCAGCTGGTTGGTTATCAGTTGCGTGCTTCCTATTTCAAAGCCTGGTGTATTTTGATGGTGGTGCCCGTATATCCAAAAACTAATTTCAGATGGTTCTATTACATTAAAAAGTTCCACTGCAAATGCATCGCTCAAAATACTTCCTTTATATTGTTCAGGGTAATTTTTGTAAGTAGGTACATGATGGGTAACTACTATTATTTTTTCATTGGTATTCCTTTCCAGCTCGCTGTTTATAAACATTAAACTTTCTGCATGCATCTGGTTATAAGGTTCTGACGAAAAGCGTTTACCATTATATTTAATCAGGTGAAAATCGTTCATCTCCCTTTCTATTTGCCATTGGTGTTCCGGGCTAATTTTTGACCAGAGAGTGGAAAAGATAAACCGGACATTTTCATGGGCAATAGAAATGTTGTTTACCAAAAATACATTTTCCCTGATTTTTTCATTGATAGTTCCGCATTTTTTAGTGGCATCGAAATAATAATATTCATGATTGCCTGGTATCCAGTAAGTAACCTGAAAATGGTCGGATACATATTTAAAAAAATCTTTGTGCTTGTCCATCTGTGTAAAAAGTACAATATCACCCGCAAGAATCAATATATCGCCCTTTGGTTGTAAAGGTTTTTCTTTTAGGAATTTTTTATTTTCAGGAAACTCCAGATGCAGGTCAGATGCGTATTGTATTTTCATTTTTAGTTTAAACCTAACTCTTTTAAATAATTGCTTAATTTTTTTTTCACCTCAACCAATTCACCTTCCAGCACCTCAATTTCGGCTTGTACTTCTTTTACATTAATTTCCTCTTCTGCTATAAAGCTGTCAACATAACGAGGAATGTTAAGATTAAAATCATTTCCTTCAATCTCTTCCAAAGTGGCTACATGACAATATTTTGCAATTTCTTTATTTGCTTTAAAAGTTTCAACAATTTTATTGATGTGTGTTTCTCTTAATTTGTTTTGTTTTTTGCCGGCTTCAAAATCTTTACTTGCATCAATAAAAAGCACGTTTTCGTTTTTCTTCCCTTTATTAAAAATAAGAATAGCAGCCGGAATGCCGGTTCCATAAAACAAGTTGGAGGGTAAGCCTATAACAGCCTCTAATAAATTCTCTTTTATTAATTTTTCCCTGATGGCTCTTTCTGAGCTGCCCCTGAATAAAACACCATGTGGTACAATTATTCCCACCTTGCCTGTTTTATCAATTGCTGTATCAATCATGTGCAATACAAAAGCATAATCACCTTTTGTTTTCGGAGGCACACCTCTTAAAAAACGTTTGTATGGATCATTTACTGCATGCTCTGCACCCCATTTATCTAAAGAGAAGGGAGGATTAGCTGCCACAACATCAAACTTCATTAATGAATCACCCTCAATTAATTTAGGGCTGTTAATCGTATCACCCCATTCAATTTTTGCTTCGGCATTATGGAGGAACATATTTATTTTTCCTAAAGCCCAAGTGTTCCCATTACTCTCTTGTCCCCATAAAGAACAGTCACGAACATGCGTTCCTTTTTTAAATGGTACTTCCTCAGCAACAGTAATCAACAATGAACCTGAACCACATGCAGGATCACAAATACGATCTCCGGCTTTTGGTGATAAAAGTTTTGCTAACAAAACAGAAACCTCATGAGGCGTATAAAATTCACCACCTTTTTTTCCTGCACCCTCTGCAAACCTTTCTATCAGGTACATGTAGGCGTTACCTATTATGTCTTCACTTCCTATAACAGAAGGACGGAAGTTTAATTTGGGCTTATCAAAATCCTCGATCAATAATTTTAATCTCCGGTTACGATCTTTGGTATCTCCTAACTTAGAGTTCGAATTAAAATCAAGGTCGCCAAATACGCCCTCTAATTTTGCCTTATTATCATCTTCAATTTTCTCGAATATCTTATTCAAGAATTCGCCAAGGTTCGTGTGGTTCTTATTTTCCACAATGAAATCAAAGGTGCAATCTTCGGATAAAATAAAAGGCTCACGGCTCATCTTACGTGTTATCAGCTCTTCATCATTACCATATTGCTTTTTAAACTCTTCGTATTTATCCTTGTGCTTATCGCTTAAGTATTTAAAGAAGAGGAAAGCAAGGATGTAATTTTTATAATCCTGCGAGTCAATTGCTCCTCTAAAGCTATCACAGGCAGCCCATAGAGTTGAGTTGATTTCTGTTTGCGTTAATTTAATTTTATTTACAATAGGAACTTTCCCTATAGAAAGTGATTCTTCTTGTGTTGGCTTCGTTGTTTTTTTCATGACAATTTATTTTTATTCCCCTTTAACTTTTTAACTTCTTTATCAAAATCACTTATAAAATTCGCATCTTGAATGATACGGTATTTTTCATATTCTTTTTCTGCTAACTTCTCGGCTATTTTATGACGAATTTTGCCGGCATCTTTCAGCACTTTGTAGTCGTTAAAACTTAGAAAAGCATCTAATTTTTCAACCCAATCATTCATAGCCATAGGAACTTGTTTTTTCGTCTGGTTTTCGGCATAATCCAGGTACATAGAAACAACCCTGTTTAGTTCATCAATTTCCTGCTGGTTCAAGTAGTTTTTTGCTACAGCAACGTCCGATTTAAGAATTTTGCCATTTGGAGCGTTTTTCCATGTTGAAAGCCCCATATTTAACTTTAAGGAATTGGCCCGTGTTTTAACAATTTCAGCAGCGGTATTACCGGTTATTGCCCAATGCAGTTTGTTTTGAACAGTTTTGTAAAATGTTCGTGTAATTTCGGCTTGAGGATCATAGTCTATACTGCATTGTGAATATATATCTGTTATTTTTTGGTAGAACCTTCTTTCACTTGCACGTATTTCCCGTATCCGCTCAAGCAGTTCATCAAAATAATCCCTTCCGAAGTTTTTCCCTTGTTTCAAACGTTCGTCATCCATTACAAAACCCTTAATAATGAACTCGCGGAGCGTTTTAGTAGCCCATATTCTAAAACGGGTTGCTTCAACTGAATTCACTCTATAGCCCACAGCAATTATTGCATCAAGGGT
Source organism: Bacteroidota bacterium (assembly GCA_013696965.1). Classification (NCBI taxonomy): domain Bacteria; kingdom Pseudomonadati; phylum Bacteroidota; species Bacteroidota bacterium. The sequence continues at coordinate 10,532 of JACCXN010000017.1, forward strand.
ATAAAAATTTGTATTGTAGTTTTTTCCATCAGAAGCAGTTATCCGGAATTTCCGGATAACTGAATCTTCCTCTAATTCATTGGATTTAAATATGTTTTGTAAATGTTCATTAATTGTTCTCACATCTACATTAAATAGTTCTGCCATTTTTTTTTGAGACAGCCAGAAGGTTTCATTCTCAAAAAAAACTTCAATGTGTCCATCACCTTCAGCGGTACTGTATAAAAGAATTTCAAATTTTTCCATTACTAATTTGTATCAAGGCATTATAGATTATTTTTTGTCTGAGATTAGTTATATCGTTTGAAATTTGTATTTCTTTCTGCCACAAGTTATGTATTTCAGTAATACGCTCTTGGTTTTCTTTTGATGGAATATCAACATTCATGTTCTCTAAAGTAGCTTTGTTGATATTTGTAATCATAGTCCCTTCCTTGCCTGTGTGCAAATACCCCTGAGCCTTTTCCTGGTTTATATACCATGCTAAAAATTCAGGACTAATTTTTTCACTAACAACTCGTATTATAAAGAAAACCGAAAGTGCAATAGCCGTATAATTCTTATTGAAAACCAAAGCATAATTGTTTGCTCCTTTCGTGATAAAAAGAATATCACCTTTTTGCAGGAACTGCTTTTGCGGTATTCCGGTACTTTTTATTCTATGGGGAGAACCGGAGATTTCGGTGTAATTGTTCTTAAGGTCTTTTAATTGAATAGCACAAACATCCCCTGAGAGGTCGTTCTCCACACGGCTCCGAACCGTGTGGCCAGAAAAAATTTCGACTATATCTTTTAATAACACTTGCATCAGAATTTGTTTGCTGAGGCAAATGTATATAATAGGCAATATGAAACAAATAAAATTAATCAGAATTTGTTTGCTGAATAATTAATATGCGAAATTCAATGGGGATTAAATTGATTCTGCTATAATGAAAAAGGCAAAAATTAGAATACATCCATGATAACCCGGAAAGAGTCCCGCAATAACTGCGGGATTGAAAAGCCTGAAGAATATCGGTATTCAAGCGCAAAAGATTATGCAGGTGAAAAAGGGTTGTTGGAAATGGAAATAGTAATGAGAAAATGGAAAACTTACAAATAGGCCAGAGGCCTTGTTAATATGGGCGTAGCGGGACGCTACGCTCAACAGAGGAGATACAGAATACACAGTGATGGATTATATTTTGTACACTAAGCACCAGCACACAATTCTGGCCCGGCAGCTTAGCCTTACGGGGGCTGATTTGCAGCGTTCTTGTCCACCGGCACAAAAGGGAATAGAAAGCACTGACTTTTCAAAATGCACCAAGCACTCCACTTGAGAGTATGCAGTGTTACGGCACGTTTTTTAATATTTGTAATTCAGTCCAATATTTAGGCCTATGATATTTGAAGGATTAAAGTCTAGATAATCTAATATAGGTGTTATAGAGTATCTAAAATTTGGTTCAACAAAAAAGTTTAGTCTTTCTGTTAAGTAAAATTCAGTCCCGAAAGAAAGAGAGATTTAATTCTGTTGATATTTTAAATTATTGTCTTCAAATATGTCAGTTGAGAAATCATTCCCATTTATCCGTCTGTCTTGTCTTTTAATACTAAAAGTTGTAAATGTCCCTGCTAATAAGTAAGCGTGGATCAAGCGGAAAAGTTGGGGGCTGCAAATTTCTAAGCATAAATATTTGCTAATCTGAACAAGAAAAAACTTACATTTCTAACTCCTCTAAAAGCAGACCTAAAAGCTTTTATTTTTGCATTGAAAGATTCTGCCGATGCATTGGTGCTACGATTATTAAAGTAATTTA
>JACCXN010000018.1 GCA_013696965.1 Bacteroidota bacterium
ATTGCATATCCTCAAGTGGCGGTCTAGGTGCTCTATTGCAAAGCCTTTAATTTCTATTAACTTTGCTGCTCGCGGTTTTTGGTTCGGTGCAATAATCGCCACCTGCGTATATGCAAATACCGTTATGCAATAACCTAGTTTTTCCGGTACTGACAGAAAGGATTGGTGGAATTTTTGGTCTTTTTCGTTCTGACAGTTTTGGTGCAAAACGAATCACTTGTGGCATCCTCTCGCACGCGCTTCAATTTTTTTTCATCCCAAACGCGCAAGAAAAAAAACGGGATTTTTTTTTCTCTTCCTTCACACCAAAAAAATTTCAACTTCCTCACGCACTTTTGACCCTGTTACTATTCATTTTCGTTGTGCTGTTTGAAAGTAATCGTGACTTTCTAGACAAGTGGGAAAGGTCATCGCATAACAGCGGTTTGCCGTAAGTGGGGTGCTAGGTGCATTTTGACAGGTCAGTTCTTTCTATTATCTTTCGTGCTCGGTGGACAGGAACGGTGCTATAAGCCCCACCTACGGCAAGCCGCGAAACGTTATATGGCAGCCTTTTCGGGCGCTTCGACCCGAAAAATCTGGTGGCTTTTTTTCCCTTAATATTTTGATAGTTTTTATGCAATCCGAATCACTTGTGGCATCCTCTCGCACGCGCTTCAATTTTTTTCTTCCAGACGCTCAAAGAAAAAAAACGGGACTTTTTTTTCTCTTCCTTCACACAAAAAAAATCTCAACTATCTCACGCACTTTTGAAACTGTTTTGTTTATAGGCGTTACACTGCAAGTGGCAATTAATAGTAGCTTTCTATGAAGTGAAGAAGGCCGACCACATAACATTGCATATCCTCAAGTGGCGGTCTAGGTGCTCTATTGCAAAGCCTTTAATTTCTATTAACTTTGCTGCCCGCGGTTTTTGGTTCGGTGCAATAATCGCCACCTGCGTATATGCAAAAAACGTTATATGATAGCGTATGATTTCGGAGAGACAAAATAGGCCGGAATTCTTTAGACAGTGGCATTTAACACCTTTTGTGTAACACTCAAAAACAGAGCAACCAAGCGCTTCGTGCTTTATCCTTTTTACCTCCCGCACAAAATTTAAAATTGCCAGCGCAGCAAATGGCACATTTACTTTTGCCCCACTCACACAACCTTACACACCTTGGCAAAAGTAAAAGAGCCATTTCCGCCTACCCTCACGTTTCTGCTTTATTTTTATTATATTTTATGATATAACTCATCAGTATTTATTTTACAATTCTCTTAGGAGAAATTAAAATAAACATTATGTTTGTTCATATGTTTTTTATTAAACGATCAGCATATAAAAAACACTAAAAAATAAACCAAATGACAAAAAAATCAACAATAGTCTTTCTGACAGGAATAATGACTTTATTCAGTTTTGTTGCTTCAGCGCAAGTAAAGGAAAATCAAATTCCTGAAATGTCTCTTATAGACGCATTAGAACAAGGATTGCTTCAAATGAAAATTAGCGGTTCTTACGACCCAAGAATTTTTGAAGAAGTTATTGATAAAGATGGTGTTCATTTTGGAAAATGTATGGCAATTATTTTAAAGAGTAACGTTGACAGCTTAATCCTCTTACGACTTGACGGTGGAACACAACTAATTCCTACAGACAATGCTGTTCAAACTATGATAGTAACTCATAAAGCTATTTTTCCTTTGTATCCAAACTCTACCTATGCTACAAGATTTTATGCAATGTGTGGCGAAATTGAAGATCATCCACCTACCATAGAAACAATCTTTAAAATAGGTGAATTAGCTGACAGTGGATTAGTAAAAATTGCAAATTACTTAGACCATTCTTTCACTCAAAACATGATAGGACAGCACGCTGTTTGGGCATATACGGACCAAGCAGAATTTGACCAATTAAAAAAATATGGCGCTGACAGTATTTCCATAGAAAGTACAAAAGCTATTTTAAATTCGCTTAACCTATTAACAAAATTAAATACAGAAATTTCGGAAGTTTCTTCGATTGATGAAGAAAGCGAGCAAATTAGAATTAATAAGTATGTTTTATTTTTAGGTAGTGGATTATTATTTATTTTGACAGTTACTACCATTATACTTTTAATAAGAAAACGCAAAGAAATAGCAGTATAAATTGGCAGTATGTTTATTGCATAGGGCACATTGGCTTTTTACAAAATTAATTAACCCATTTTTAACTTTAAAAAATAATAGTATGAAAATATTTATCAAATACACTCTCTACATTTCAATTGTATTAGCTGTGAATATTAAATCTTCATTCTCGCAATCTTCAGAAGGAAGTTATCTAATAGATGTAACCGGTTTAGCAAAAATGTATGAAGACGCAGGAGAATATCAAAGGCTAATTGATGTTTACACTCAATTTATAAATATTGACCCCAATAATGCTGATGGTTATTATAACCGCGGAACTGCTAAATCAGAAAAACTAAAAGATTATCTTGGTGCAATTGAAGATTTCAATAAAGCAATTCATTTAAATCCTAACGATGCTGAGGCATATAATAGTAGAGGACTTGCTCAACATAATCTTGATAATAATAACGAAGCAATGAAAGATTACAACAAATCAATAGAGCTTAATCCTAAATATTGGCTCGCATATAATAACAGAGGAACTCTGAAAGCTGAATTCGGAGATAGCAGAGGGGCTCTTATTGATTTTAATAAATCTATTGAAAATAATCCTAAATATGCACTCGCATATTACAACAGGGGGCAATTGAAATATAAATTAAATGATAATTCTGGTGCAATAGGAGATTGGAGTAAAACTATTGAAATTGATCCCTTTTTTGAATATGCCTATTATGATAGAGGTACAGTAAAAATGGAAATTTCCGATTATAAGGGGGCTCTTTCAGATTTCACCAAAGCAATTGAGATTAATTCAACCTTTATAAGTGCTTATTTTAATAGAGGAGTCGCTAAACTTTCACTTAACGACCCTAAAGGTTCTATTGAAGATTTTAACAGGACATTATTAATTAATCCTAAACATGAAAATGCTTATTATAAAAGAGGTAATGCTAAGATTATATTAAATGATTACAAAGGAGCTTTATCAGATTATAATAAGGTAATAATTCTTAATCCTTCTGATGCTGGAGCCTATCATAATAGAGGAATTGCAAAATATTATCTTAATAATATAAATGAAGCTTGTTTAGATTGGAGTAAAGCTGGTGAACTTGGGAATCAAGAATCTTATGAAAATATCAGGGATTATTGTAAATAATATAAAGATTAAGAAAGTGCCAAATAACTTATCACAAATAATTGCATGCGGACACTGTAGCAACATTTCGCACATGAGAATATTAGGAAATGTAAATAATCTACAATCCGAAGTTGACCCTGAACATGGACTAATTGGTGCGTGGGGGACAATGTATAATGTTTTGGAATGCCCTGCTTGCAAAAAGGCAATCATCATAAGTTATGGATGGGATGCCGGAATGGAATCAGAAGAAGATGTGAAATACAAAATATTATATCCAATCGACAAGAATATCCCAATTGGACTTCCTGTGAATATTCAAAAGGCATTCAAGGCGGCAGAAAAAATTAAAACTGTTGACGTTAATGCTTATGTAATTTTGTTAAGAAGACTTTTAGAATTAGTTTGTATAGACAGGAAAGCAAAAGGGGCAACACTTGCATTAATGCTTAAAGATTTATCAGACAGGAATGAAATTCCTGAAAAATTAGTTAAAGTAGCAAAAGGACTAAAAGACTTTGGAAATATGGGTGCTCATGCAGGTATTGGTGAGTTAAGTGAAAAAGAAGTGCCCATAGTGGCAACACTATGTACTGCAATACTTGAATACATATATAGTGCACCATTTCTTGCTACAATTGCAGAAGACAAATTGAATGCTATAAAATCAAAAGGAAAAACAAGTAGAACTAAATAAATTGACAGTAAGAATTTTTCAAGACGAAACATATCCTGAACCATGCAAGAGTAGTAAATGAAGGTAAGCTACTTATCCCCTTTCACACAGCCATAAGCACATTTACAATTCACGCCAGCCATCTCACAATCCAAAAATTGCAAATAAGCTTCTGTCTTTCCCACCCAAGTAAAAGAAGAATTTTAAATTTTCCTCCCCCCTCTTAAAAAGGATAAAACACCCGACCCACAGAGCTAAAAAAGGTTCTAAGAATTATGTGCAAAAATCAACAACAGTAAGGATTTACAAGGCAAGAAAGTCGAGTAGGTAAAGGGGAATCTCACCCCTAAACCTCTCACAGAACCGTGCTTGATACTCTCGCATCACACGGCTCTTCTTAACAAGACGCTACGGACGAAAACCTTCATACTGCC